>SCRB01000906.1 GCA_004299545.1 Rhizobiaceae bacterium | reverse complement strand
GAATCACAAAAAAACGCTTGACAAAATTAACGGTATACGCGTTCCGGCAGGTCCCCGCCGCTGCGTACGGGAGCCCCTATAAAGCAATGAAAAAAAAGGATTTTTTGTGTGCTCTCGGGAGAAGTGCGGAGGCTTCTGTGGAGCGATTCCGTCGCGGCTCGGTTAAGATGCCGGCAAAACAGACCCTTATCGGAAAGGGGGGAGGAATCCGACCTCAGGCAAGCCTTTGCGTGGCAAATAAAAAACCCGGCATCAGCGCCGGGTCCGTGTCATCCGAAAAGGGCGGCGTGGCGCGGCCGCGCCGGTCAGGCCGACAGCGCCTTCACCCTCTTGGCGAGGCGTGACACCTTCCTCGATGCGGTGTTCTTGTGAACGATACCTTTGGTTGCGGCCCGCATCAGTTCCGGCTGGGCTGACTTCAGCGCGGCCTCGGCCGCTGCCTTATTGCCTGCCTCGAGCGCCTCTTCCACCTTGCGCACGAAAGAACGGACGCGTGAGCGGCGAACCCGGTTGACTGCCGTGCGGCGTTCGATCTTGCGCGTCGCCTTCTTGGCCGAGGACGTATTGGCCATGGTGCCTCTCTTCGATCAGAATGGAGCCCGCTTGCTTACGGGCACAAAAACAGATGGGCGGCCATTGGCCGCCTCAGGTTGCGCGGCTTATAGAGCAGCTTTGAGCACCCGTCAACGGCGTTCGTCGCCCCCGTTCAAACCAACTCTCAGCGATTGCGGAACGCTGCCGGCCGCTTTTCGGCGAACGCCCCCATCCCCTCCTTCTGATCTTCAAGCGCGAACATGGAGTGGAAGATCCTGCGCTCGAAACGCAGCCCCTCGGACAATGTCGTCTCATATGAACGGTTGATCGTTTCTTTCGCCATCATCACGGCGGGGAGGGAGAAGCCTGCGATCTTTTCCGCTGCCTTGAGGGCTTCGTCGAGAAGATCGTTCAGCGGCACGACCCGCGAGACGAGGCCGGACCGCTCCGCCTCGGCGGCGTCCATCATCCGGCCCGTCAGGCACATATCCATGGCTTTGGACTTGCCGACAAAACGGGTGAGCCTCTGCGACCCGCCCATGCCGGGCATGACGCCGAGCGTGATCTCCGGCTGGCCGAATTTGGCGTTTTCGGCGGCGATGATGAAATCGCACATCATTGCGAGTTCGCAGCCGCCGCCCAGCGCATAGCCCGCCACGGCCGCGATGAGCGGCTTGCGGACGCGGGTCAGCATTTCCCAACCGGCGAAGAAGTCCTCCATATAAGCGTCGATGAAGCTCTTTGGCTGCATCTCCTTTATGTCCGCGCCTGCGGCGAAGGCCTTTTCCGATCCCGTGATGACGATCGAGCCGATCACCGGATCGGCGTCGAAGGCCTGAGCGGCGGCAACGATTTCAGCCAGAACCTGCGAGTTGAGCGCGTTGAGCGCCTTCGGGCGGTTAAGCGTTATGAGGCCGACCTTGCCGCGGGTTTCCACCAGAACGGTTTCATAGCTCATCGACGACATCTCCATTTTGTCTGGAACCGTTACCCTATCGCTGGCAATGCGGGCAATAGAAGGTCGAGCGGCCGGATTGCACGAGGCGTTTGACCGTGCTGCCGCAGCCCGCACGGTGACAGGGCTGCCCTTCACGGTCGTAGACGTCGAAGGAGTGCTGGAAATAGCCGAGCGAACCGTCGGCATGCACGTAGTCCCTGAGTGAGGATCCGCCGGCGCCGATGGCCTCTGCGATCACCGCCCGTATCGCTTCGGCCAGACGCTCCGCGCGTTGCGACGGCTTCCCTTCCCTGGAAGAGAGCGTGCCGGCGGCGCGCCGCGGCGAAAGGCGGGCCCGCCACAGGGCTTCGCAGGCATAGATGTTGCCGAGCCCTGCTATCAGCCTTTGATCCATCAGCGCCGCCTTGAGTGGCGCCTTCTTGCCGTTGAACAATTGCGAGAGAAGCCTGCCGTCGAGCGCGTTGCCGGTCGGTTCGACGCCGAGTCCGGCCAGCATCGGATGAGCGCCGAGAGCGCCCTTTTCCGCAAAAAGCATGAAGCCGAAGCGGCGCGGGTCGTTGAAGATGATTTTGGCTTCGCGCCCCTCGGCCGGGAGGACGTGCAGAACCACGTGATCGTGGGCTTCGTCCTTCGACCGCTCATGGTGGAATGCGCCCGGGGTCCCTGAAGAATCTCCGTCCTCGATCCGGAACGAGCCGGACATGCCGAGATGGCAGATCAGCGCGAGGCCGTCGTCCAATTGCGCCACCAGGAATTTCGCCCGCCGGGACAGGCTGACGACCGTACGGCCGGAAAGCCTGGCGGCGAAGTCGCTGGGAAGCGGAAAACGCAGGTCTGGCCGCCTCAGCGTAACGGATGTGATGCGCGCGCCTTCGAGCACTGGCTGAAGCCCGCGCCGGACCGTCTCGACCTCTGGCAGTTCAGGCATGGGGCGTGAGAAGGTCCAGAAAGGAGTTTCCGTGAGGCCCGCGCGGCAGGCCCAGATGCGCCGCGACCGTTTCGCCTATATCCGCGAAGGTCCGCCGCACTCCGATCCCCGCATTGGCGAGGCCGGGGCCGGTCCCGATTACCGGTACGCGCTCGCGCGTGTGGTCCGTGCCGCGCCATGAAGGATCGCAGCCATGGTCGGCGGTCAGGATGAACATGTCGCCTTGTTTCAGCCGGGAAACGGCCTCGGGAAGGCGGCGGTCGAAGGCCTCGAGCGCGGCGGCATAGCCGGCTATATCGCGCCTATGACCGTAAACGGTGTCGAAATCGACAAAATTGGCGAAGACCAGATCGCCGTCTTCTGCATCGTCCATCGCGCCGAGTGCGGCGTCGAAAAGCGCTATGTTGCCGGCGGCCTTGCGGACTTCGCTCACCCCCCGATGGGCGAAAATATCACCGATCTTGCCGATGCCGATAACCTTGTTCCCGTGGTCCGTCACCCGGTCGAGAAGGG
>SCRB01000905.1 GCA_004299545.1 Rhizobiaceae bacterium | reverse complement strand
GCCCGATCTCTACATCACCGCACTGATCGCGCTGGGGTTCAAGAGCATCCTCATACCGATGGTACTGCGCCGTATGGTCGCACACATGGGACTGCATCGGGAGATCGAGGTCGCGGTCGGTACGGGCATGACGATGTTGCTGGGCATCGGCCTTGTCGCGCTGTCGATGGACCTGATGCTGCGGGTGACGGCGGGCGCCAGCTTCCTTGTTCGGGAGGATGTGGCGCTTGCGCTCTCGGTCGTTCTTCTCGGGCTCCTGATAATGGTTACCCGGCGCAATGCCGTCAGCCAGGTGATCGGCTTCATGTCGATCGAGAACGGCCTGATCTTCGCCGGTGCCGGCGCACGCGGCATGCCGCTCGTCGTCGAGATCAGCGTCGCCTTTTCTATCCTGATCGGTTTCATCGTCATCGGCATCTTCCTGTTCCGCATCCGGGAGCGCTTCGATACCGTCGATCTTCACGCACTGGACCGTTTCCGCGGAGAGCGGCAATGACGACGCCGGCATTCGATCCCATCATCGCCCTGCTCCTGATCTCGCTGGTCGGAGCCGCCGTGCTGGCGCTCGTGCGCGACTATCGCTGGTCGGCGCGGCTGAACATCCTTGCCAGCTTCTTTACGCTCATTTTCGCGCTGCTGCTCTTCCGCACCCGCCCGCCGGTCAACGACCTGCTGCTCGCCGACGACCTCAACGTGGTCTTCATCGCCCTGAACGCCTTCGTCGGTTTCACGACAAGCATCTTCAGCGCCAGCTATATCGGGCATGAACTGGAGACGGGACGCCTTACGCCGGGCTATCTGCGCTTCTACCATGCGATGTTCCAGCTGATGATGTTCGGCATGGACCTCGCCTTGACGGCCAACAATATCGGCCTGATGTGGGTCGCCATCGAACTGGCCACGCTCTCGACCATCATGATGGTCGGCATCTACCGGACGCATGAGGCGCTGGAAGCGGCATGGAAATATTTCATCCTGGGTAGCGTCGGCATAGCGCTGGCGCTGTTCGGGACGATCCTCGTCTATCTGGCGGCCGTGTCGGCCATCGGCGAGGGCATGGGCGCGATGGCCTGGACCAATCTGCTCAGGCACGCGGCGACGCTCGACCCCTCGCTCTTGAATATCGCGTTCGTGTTTCTCCTGCTCGGCTACGGCACCAAGGTCGGCCTTGCCCCGATGCATGCCTGGCTGCCGGATGCCCATGCGGAAGGACCGACCCCGGTTTCCGCTGTGCTCTCGGGCTTGCTGCTGAACGTCGCGCTATACGCGCTGCTGCGGTTCAAGATGATCGTCACCGCGAATCCCGGAACGATCCCCGTCGGGCCGCTGATGATTACGCTTGGTCTCGGCTCTCTGATCTTCGCGGCCTTCATGCTCTACCGGCGCCGCGACATCAAGCGCATGTTCGCCTATTCGTCGATCGAGCATATGGGCATCATCGTCTTCGCCTTCGGCATGGGCGGGCCGCTCGGCAATTTCGCCGGGCTCCTGCAGATGACGATGCACAGCCTGACCAAGTCGGCCATCTTCTTTTCGGTCGGCCATGTCGCCCAGGTGAAGGGCACCCAGAAAATCGCCGAAATCCGGGGGCTGACGAGCAGTCACCCGCTGCTTGGCTGGACACTCGTCGCCGGCGTTGTCGCGATCGCGGGCGCCCCTCCTTTCGGCGTCTTCATGAGCGAGTTTCTCGTCATCACCTCGGCTTTCGCACGTGCGCCCGCTCTTGCCTCCCTCGCCGCATTCGGACTGATGATCGCTTTCGGTGCCCTGTTTCTGCGCATAGCCTCCATCGCCTTCGGCGAGCCTAACGGGCCGAAGACGACAGTTCGCGCGTCCTATCTGCCGATCTTCGCGCATCTGGGCCTCGTTCTGATCGGCGGGCTCTATATGCCGGGTGCCATGGTCGGCTGGTTCCAGAACGTTGCAGGCCTGCTCAAATGACCACGTCCGATAAATCCCCGCCCGATCCCTTCCGCGATCTGCAAGGACGCGTCATCGCCGAACACCAGCCATGGACCAGGATCGAGGTGCAGGCCGACATCTGGGCCGAGACGACCGAACGGCTGGGCGCGGGTGCGCTGACACTGCTCGGGCTGTGGGGTGAACCGCAGGCTGTTCACATGGCGGTTGTGGACGCCGATGCTCTTGGCCGCATTCTGGTGTTGAGCCTCGCCTGCCCTGATGGGAGCTACCCTTCGGTGGGACGCGTCCATCCGCCCGCGATCCGATTGGAGCGCGCCGTCGCCGATCTGTTCAGGCTCGCTCCGGCCGGCCTGCCGGATGCCCGGCCGTGGCTCGACCACGGCAAATGGGGCGTGCATGCGCCGCTCGCCATAGAGAGGACCGATACCCGGCCAGCCGAGGAATACGCCTTTCTTCCTGTCGAGGGAGAGAACATTCACCAATTGCCGGTTGGTCCGGTCCATGCCGGCATTATCGAGCCTGGGCACTTCCGCATCAGCGCCGATGGCGACACCATCGTGCGCCTCGAGGAACGTTTCGGCTTTACCCATAAGGGCGTCGAGAGCCTCTTGCGAGGTGCCGATCTGAAGCGGGCGGCACAACTGGCCTGCCGCTGCTCCGGCGATTCCACTGTTGCCTACGGGCTGGCGTTCGCCCGCGCGGTGGAGCAGGCACTTGGCTGGGAACCGCCGGCGCGGGCCATCTGGCTGCGCGCGCTGATGGCCGAACTGGAGCGTCTCGCAAACCATCTCGGCGATGTCGGTGCGATCTGCAACGATGGCGGATTCGCCATCATGCTCGCCCATTGCTCCGTCCTGAGGGAACAGGTGCTGCGCGAAGCGTCCGCTTCTTTCGGGCACAGGCTGATGATGGACCGCATCGTGCCAGGCGGCGTCACCGCCGATCTCGATGCCGCTGGCGCGGCGCGCATCGCCGTCCTGGTCGCGGATATCCGCCGCCGCTTCAAGCGGCTCGTCGATCTCTACGACACGACCGCATCGTTGCAGGACCGCACCGTCGGAACCGGCATTCTCCGGCCCTCGCTTGCCGCGCAATTTGCCGCGGGCGGATTTGTGGGCCGCGCTTCAGGACGGCGCTTCGATGCGCGAAACTGGCCCGGCTATGCCCCCTATGATGAACTCACATTCGAAATCCCGATGCTTGAGGAAGGCGATGTAAACGCCCGGATCTGGATCCGCATCGACGAAGTAGAGCAATCCATCGGCCTGATCGGGCAAATCCTTGCCGGGCTGCCCGATGGTCCGCTCCTGGCGGAGCAGGATGGCAGCCATAAGAACGGATCCGGCGAGGGAATGGCGCTCGTGGAGGGCTTTCGTGGCGACATTCTCGTCTGGTTGCGGATCGACGCCGACGGCCATATCGAACGCTGTCATCTGCGCGATCCGTCCTGGTTTCAATGGCCGCTCATGGAAGCGGCGATCGAAGGCAACATCGTCGCGGATTTCCCGATCTGCAACAAATCCTTCAACTGCTCCTATTCCGGGCACGATCTCTGAGAACGGCCGATGCGCAAGACATTGTTCGAAAGCCTCACGCGCCGCCCCTTCACCGAGACAGCGCCGGTACCGGTCGATCCCGAGATCATCCGCATGGCTTCCGAACTGGACGCCGAGGCCCAACGCCGGCTCGGACACAGCCTGTCGCTCCGGCTTGTCGATGCGGGTTCGTGCAACGCCTGCGAACTCGAGCTCAACGCCTTGAGCAATCCCTATTACGACCTCGAGCGCTTCGGCCTGCGCTTCGTCGCCTCGCCGCGCCATGCCGACGTGCTGCTCGTGACCGGCCCGGTGACGAAGAACATGCGAGAGGCCCTGCTGCGCACTTACGATGCCATGCCGGGTCCCAAATGGGTGGTCGCCATCGGCGACTGCGCCGTATGCGGCGGGCTTTATGCCGACAGCTATGCCTGCGAGCGCGGTACCGCCTCCGTGCTTCCGGTCGATCTTCGTATCGTCGGTTGTCCGCCATCGCCACGCCGGTTGCTGGAGGGGCTTCTGGCGCTTATGGGCTCGTGACTTCTCG
>SCRB01000904.1 GCA_004299545.1 Rhizobiaceae bacterium | reverse complement strand
GAACGCGCTATGGCCGCCGGCTACGAGAGCGACGAGGCCGTCGTAACGGCAGAGCCCAACGCCGAGCCGGAGGAGGACGAGGGCCTTTCGCCGATCTCCGACCGCCTGATGACCGAGTTGACCTCGCACCGCACGCTTGGCCTGCGCCACGCGCTCGGCGAGCGTCCGGACGTCGCCTTCGTCGCGGCCCTGCACGTTCTGACGCTGAAGACCTTCTACCACTACGGCTCGGATAGCTGCCTCGAACTCGATCTGAAGAGCGTCAGCTTCGGGACGCAGGCGCCGGGGCTCAACGACAGCGCATCGGCCGAAGCGATCCGGGCTCGGCACGAAAGCTGGTCGAAGGCGCTTCCCAAGGAATCGACCGATCTCTGGGACGCGCTGCAGGAATGGGACGGCGACAGCCGGGCGGCCCTGTTCGCCCACATCGTCGGCCTCTCGGTCAACGCGGTGTACGAGCCCTGGAACCGGCGGCCCCGCGCCGTGGCCCATGCCGATCGGCTGGCGCAAGCGGTTGATCTCGACATGGCGGCCGCCGGGTGGAAGCCGACCGTGGACAACTTCCTCGGCCGGGTCACTAAAGCCCGCATCCTTCAGGCGGTTTCCCAGGCAAAGAGCCAGCGCGCCGCCGATCGGATCGAGCATCTGAAGAAGGGCGACATGGCGGCCGAGGCGGAGACGCTCCTGGCCGACACCGGCTGGCTGCCCGAACCGCTCCGGACGCCGGGCCGCGCCGTTGAGGCCGAACCAGCCCCGGAATCTGCGACCGAGGAAACCGCAGAGCAGTCCAGCGAAAAACTGCCGGAGGACGACGACGAGCCGGTCGCGCAGAATGACGATGCCGGCGCGGACATGATCGCAGCCGAGTAGCTGCCGACTGCACTGAGGGCCCGCCGGCTCGGACCACCCCACGAAGCAGGCTTCGTGGGGACCCCGGGTGGCGGGCCTTTTCTTTTCGAGGACCGTCATGAGCAACTCCGCGCATGATCTCGCACAGCGACTGGGCCGACAGGCCGAGGCCGTGTGCCGCCATTACCTCTCTGCCGGCCGTCGTGAAGGCGGCTATTGGCTTGTCGGCGACGCCCGCAACGTCGCTGGCCGTTCGATGTTCGTGCGGCTCAAGGACACGGCGAAAGGGCCGGCGGGCAAATGGACCGACGCCGCCACCGGCGAGCACGGCGACCTGCTCGACGTGATCCGGGAAAGCTGCGGCCTGGTCGACTTCAAGGACGTCGCCGACGAAGCGCGAAGATTCCTTAGCCTCCCGCATCCTGAACCGGAGCCCGATCGTCCCCGATCACGCGCATCCAGTGCGCCGACCGGATCACCGGAAGCGTCTCGGCGACTGTTCGGCATGTCGCAGCCGATTTCCCGGACGCTCGTAGAAACGTATCTCCGTAATCGTGGCATTACGGCTTTGTACGGAACCGGAAGCCTCCGCTTCCATCCGCGTTGCTACTATCGGCCCGACGACGATAGCCCGACCGAAACCTGGCCGGCGATGATCGCTTCCGTCACCGATCTCTCTGGCCATCCGACCGGGGCGCATCGTACCTGGCTCGACCCGGGCGGCTTCAGCGACGCGACGCTCGGCAAGGCGCCGATCGACACGCCGAGACGGGCGATGGGCGACCTTCTCGGAAATGCCGTTCGATTTGGCGTGGCAGGCGAAGTCATGGCGGCTGGCGAAGGCATCGAGACGATGCTGTCGCTCCGATGCGTCTTGCCGAGCATGCCGATGGTCGCGGCGCTCTCGGCCGCACATCTCTCCGCCATCCTGTTCCCGGACACGCTTCGCCGGCTCTATATCGCCCGTGACGACGATCCTGCCGGTGACGGCGCGATGACGACGTTGATCGGCCGGGCGCAGGAGACCGGGATCGAGGCGATCGTGATCTCGCCGCGCCTCGGCGACTTCAACGAGGATCTCCGGCTGCTCGGTGTTGATGCGCTTCGGGCGACGAGCCGGGTGCAGATCGCGGCCCAGGACGTCGCTCGCTTCATGGAGTTGGCGGCATAGCCGGAACGGGCTGGGGCGGCGCGACAGCGTCGTTACGGGGTGACCGGCGGCCATGCTTCCCGTCAGCGTCGGAGAGGACCGCTCCCACGGCCTTCTGAGAGGGCGATCGGGCGGCAAACGGCCCGGACCGGCAATGGCTGCGGCCAACGATTTTCCGGCGCGGCCCGACCCACCCCACGCGACAGGTCGCGTGAGGACCCCGAGTAGGGCCGCTTTCCATCGCGAAGCAAAATCGCCGGCCTTCGCCATCCTTCGCTGCCGCTTCGGCCCTCCGCTGCGCTCCGGGTGCAGGTCCGGTCCACCTGCCGCCTTCGTCGCCATGAAGGCCGCGATGGGCGCGGTCGATCCGACGAAGGAAGCCTGCGATGACCACCGACCACAACGACGATTTCGAGCCGCACCATAGCTCATCCTCGACCGACCAGGTCCTCCACGAACTCCAGCTCTATGGCTACCGTCCCTTCCACGACGAGCCCGACCCCCGGCCGCTTCCCGAAGCGAACATCCTTGTCGGCAGCATCTCCGACATCTTCGACGCTCTGGTGGTGGCGCTGGCTGACACACGCCTCGAACCCGACCTCGAGGACCTGCTTTGGTCGACGGTGAACGTCTTCCACCGCGCTGTCGACCGGATCGAACGCGAACTCGACGATAACGAGCTGGCGCAGCAGAGCTCCCAGCGAGAACAGGATGGCAGCGAGGTCAAATCCGTCGAGCTGGAGCGACTGACGGCGGAAGGCCAGACGCTGAT
>SCRB01000903.1 GCA_004299545.1 Rhizobiaceae bacterium | reverse complement strand
GTGGGCGTCGACCGGATCTGCGGTGGCGGCCGACACCTTGTCTCCTTTGTGACGGCCTCCGACGAAACGGTCGGGCGCGTGAGCGCCTTATGGATGGCCGAACATCTCAAGGGACGCGGCCGGATTGTTCTGCTTTGCGGCATGGAGAACGCCAGTCCCTGTTCGATCCGTCTCCGCGCGGCGCGGCGGGTCTTCATCACCTTTCCTGAAATAGAGATCGTCGACATCCACTTTACCGACTGGCTGGCGGAACGCGGCTACCGTTTCATGATGCGATGCCTGTCGTCGGGCTTCGTTCCCGACGGCGTCTGGTGCGATTCCGGCTTGCAGGGCATAGGCTCTCTCAATGCCTTCCGCGACAAGGGCTTCCGGCGCGGCACCATCCCACCGCATACGGGGGGCGAAATGAACCTGATGTACAAGATCGCAGCCACCGAGAAAGTGCCGCTCTGCGGCCTGGACTATCCGCCGGCGATGGGAGCGATCAGCTTCCAGGTGGCTCTCGACATCCTGTTTGGACGCCAGGTGCCGCGGATCGTGGAGGCGAATTCGGAGATTATCGTTACCCGCGGCCATGAAACGAAGTCGGTACGCGCGGATGTTCACGCGGAGAAGAAGGTCTACTGGAACCGGGCCGACGACCATGTCCATGCCGCGGGCCGCCTGCGCGGCTGGCCGGCGAGCAGGGCCGCGCGCAAGCCATGACACCTTCCCCGTATACGGATGCGGTGCGCCGCCTCCTCGATATTTTGATCGTAGTTGCGAAAAAACCGGTTTGCACAGCTTACGACATTGCCAAGGAACTCGGCTTGCCGATGAGTTCGACCTATCAGGCGGTCAACGAACTGGAGCGGCTTTCCTGGCTCGCTCGCGACGAAGAGGGGTTCCTTCTGGTCGGCGCTGTGCCGCAGCAGGTCGCCCTCACCGCACTCGGCTATGACTTCGCCGCGCAGCGCTTGCCGCCCGTCATCCGTTATCTTCGCGATCAGACGGGAGAGACGGTTTTCGCCGGAAGCCTGTGGACGGAACTTCAGATCGGTACATTCCTCGTCGGCTTCAACTCGGGTAGCGTCGGCGTTGCGCCTTTCCAGTATTTTCACGTTGCAGAACGCAATGTCTTCGATCAGGCGAGCGGCGCAACGAGCCTCCGCAGCTTTTCCAAGGATCATTACGATATAGCCGTGACCGCCGCGGAGTTCCTGGTCGTGCCGTTACGTTACGGTACATCGCTATCTGCTGGCGGTGCCCTGGTATTGGGGATCTGCTGGCAAGGCAAGGATGTCGACCGGCGCCTGTTTCTGAAGCGGCTTGTGGAGGTGCAGGAGTTGCTCGCCGAGCGAAAGGCCGATCCGACAGGTCCCTCATGACTCCGATGCGGGAGTGTTGACAATCTCCGTTGGCCAGAAGTATACGATCGGTTACTTATTTCGTGGTTCCGTTTGTAGGGGAGGGTTGGCGTGAGCGCTTTTCCGGGTCGTTCGATCCTTGGTCCGCTGTCGCAGTCAGCCTGGATCAGGCCCTTCGCGCTTCTTGTCCTCGTCGTCGTTCTCTGGGCCGCGGCGGTGCGCGTCTTTTCCATTCCTGCCTATCTGATCCCGAAGCCGTTCGACGTCCTGATGGCGTTCGTCACTCAATGGCGCGAGCTTCTGGTGCAGACGATACCAACGGCAACGGCAACCATTGGCGGGTTCGCTCTCTCCGCCGCCATCGGCATTCCGCTTGCAATGCTGATTGCCGGGTCCCGTACGATCGAAGCCTATCTTTATCCGCTTCTGGTCTTTTCGCAGTCGATCCCCAAGGTCGCGATCGCTCCGCTGCTCGTCGTCTGGTTCGGCTTCGGCATGATGCCGAAGGTGCTGACCGCTTTCCTGCTCGGCGTCTTTCCCATCGTCGTCGCCAGCGTGCAGGGGTTCAAGTCGGTCGAGCCTGAAATGCGCGACCTGATCCGCTCGATGAAGGCCTCCTGGTTGCAGGGATTCTTCACAGTCAGCCTCCCCCACGCCATGCCTGCCATCTTTTCCGGGCTGAAGGTCTCGGTGACGCTGGCCGTGGTGGGTGCCGTTGTCGGGGAGTTCGTCGGCGCCAATTCCGGCATCGGCTTTGTCCTGCAGCGTTCGATCGGCAATTTCGAATTGCCCACAATGTTCGCCGCCCTCGTCATCCTGGCGGCGATCGGGATGGTCCTTTTCTGGCTGGTCGATGTTGCCGAGAAGCTGATGGTGCCATGGCACGCTAGCCAGCGCGCCGAAATCATCGCGACAGCCTGACGACTGGATTCACGACCAACGCGGTCCCGCAGGGCCGTAACAGACCAAACGGGAGGAAACAGATGCCCATTGCCCGCATAGTGAAGATACTTGTCGCGGTGAGTATTGCCGCACTCTTTTTCGGCGCCGAAGCGCATGCCGCCGACAAGGCGACATTGCTGCTCAACTGGTATGCCTATGGCGAGCACGCGCCTTTCTTCCTCGGCAAGGAGAAAGGCTTCTACTCGAAGAACGGCATCGACCTCGATATCCAGGAAGGCCGTGGCTCCGCCGTCACCATTCAGGCGGTCGCGGCCGGCACCGTCAATTTCGCCTACGCCGATGTCCCGACCATGATCCGTGCCGCGGTCAAGGGAGCGCCGGTCGTCGCGGTCGGTATCGCGCTGGAGCGTTCGCCGATGTCCGTCATGGGCTTCAAGGACAAGAACATCCGTACGCCGCAGGATATAAAGGGCAAGACGGTCGCCATGACGCCCGGCGACTCCATGTCGCAAATCTGGCCGCTCTTCCTGAAGAAGACGGGGTTGAAGGAAAGCGACTTCAAGGTCGTCTCGGGTGATGCGCAGACCAAGCTCAACGCCGTCGCGCTCGGCCGGGCCGACCTGCTTCTCGGCTATGTGATGGACCAGAGCATGAAGCTCAAGGACGCGACTGGCAAGGATGTCTATCCGATCATGTTCGCCGATTACGGGATCAATATGGTTTCGTCCGGCGTCATCGTTGCCAAGGACACGCTGAAGGAAAACCCGGATCTCGTCCGCCGCTTCATGGCGGCGACGACGGAATCGATCGAATA
>SCRB01000902.1 GCA_004299545.1 Rhizobiaceae bacterium | reverse complement strand
GCCGGCGAGCGGCACGCCATTCCGCTTCGGCCAGGAACGCACCGCCTTCCCTGGTCTTGCGGCGCGCCAGGAGCGCCAGCGGCGATTCGGCCAGGTTGACCGTCGCTTCGCTTGAGCCGTCGGCCGTCGTAAGCGTCGTGCGACAAAAAATGCCATGCTGCTCGCGCATCGGATCGTCCACGGCCTGACGGCGCTTCAACCAGTTGGAACCGGCATCCGACAGTGACAGCCGCCGCCCCTCCACAGCCAGAAGGCCTGCGCTCGCCATCGTGTCGATTTCCTTGCGCCCGATAGCGACCACGCCGCGTATTCCCCCATCGACGAGGACCTGCCCCGGTTTTGCCGCCGGCGTACATATTGCGTCCCCGAGCGCCAGAAGCCGTGCGAGGCGCAGTTTCGCCCTTTCCGTTCCATGCGCCATTTCAGAGGGCGCCCCTGTCACGGAACGCCGCCGCCGCCACCCTTTCCATCGTCGATACGATGTGATCGAAATCGCCGTCGTCACGCATGTCCTCGACCAGATGGCAGGCATAAAGAACGGTGGTGCGATCGCGGCCGAAGCCGCGCCCGATCTCTTTCATGGACAAGCCCAGCGTGACATGGCCGACATACATGGCGATCTGCCGTACCCTCGATACGCTGAGCGAGGTGCGTCCGGTTCGACGCAGTTCCTTGCTACTGACATTGAAAAGGGCTGCGGCGATGTCGATCAACCCCTCGCATATTTCCATCGCACGCTCTCCGCGGCTCGTTCTCTCCAGAATGGAAGAGGCTTTGAACGAGAGAGGCGAGCGCGGCGCCATAAAGGCGTTGTCCGGGCAAAGGGCTGCTGCTGATGGCAAGATCCGTCCTCCGTTATAGGAATAATTTCCTTATACAGAAGGCGCCGCAGGGTGTGAACAAAATACGAACATGAAAACCGTCGCCCTTTGGCTAATTCGTTGTTTTTGCTTAATCCTCCAATAAATTTCAGCTTTTTTCCTCCCCATGGACGCGATCGGCCGGATCATCCCGCCCACGCAGAGAGGTGGAAAAATGAACCTGTTCGTGACGGAAATCGCCGCCTTCCATGCAGCGAGGGAGGCAGCCCGCAGCGATGCGCTGCAAAATGCGGCGCTGTTCCTGATGTGCGGGATCGATCTTGAGGATGCGCTTGGCTCGACGCCGGAGGAAAAACGGCGAATCACGCTGCGCATGGAGCGGATGATCGAGCGGGAACGGTTGAAGGGCCGGAGCCGCCACTGGAGCTACGACCTCAACCGTCACATCGCCCTGAAGCAAGCCCTCGACAGGCTGAGGATTTCCGCCGGATATGGCGCGGAGGCAGCGGAGGTTGCCGCAACACACGATCCGGCAACGAAGGCTCTTCCATGCCGGCGCAACAGACAGCCGCAGAAAAAACGATGCCGAAGCAGCGCTTTCCACAGGCAGGAACCGAAGCCCCGGGAAGAGACTCGGTTAAAGCGCACCGCGTTCAAACGGACACGCGCGAGGCGCCTTGATTTCCTCGTTTAAGCAAGTCGCCCGAAACCGCTGCACGCTTTCGGGCGACTTGCTTTGGTGGTTTGTTTCCAACATTTGCGTCCCATTTGTATTGGTCGAGGGCAAATGCGGGAAACAGAAAACCCCTAGCAAGTTTATGATGTGGGTGGAATAAACCGGCAGAAGCGCTACCGCGCCCTGCGCTTGCGGCCCAGTCCCATCTTCTTTGCCAGTTGCGAACGGGCAGCGGCATAGTGCGGCGCCACCATAGGGTAGTTCGGGTCGAGCCCCCATTTCTCGCGATACTGGTCGGGCGTCATATTGTAGTGCGTCATGAGGTGACGCTTCAGTGATTTGAACTTCTTTCCGTCTTCCAGGCAGACAATGTAGTCGTCATGAACGGAACGCTTGGGATTGACAGCCGGCTTCTGCTTTTCGACCGGTGCCGGCTCGCTTGAACCGCCCACCCGGCCGAGAGCCGCATGGATGTCGGCAATCAGGTTGGGAAGCTCGGACACAGGCACGGGATTATTGCTGACATAGGCGGCCACGACATCGGCCGTCAGTTCAATCAGCATATCGCCGCTTTTTCCCGGAGTATCTTCAATTTCCATTTCTGGCCCCATTGATAAACTGAAACAACCTTGCCTCGTTCTTACAGCGCGAGACTTGAATGGGAACAATGCCTGGCATTTACCCGGACGACTCGCTCCACGGTCGCCTAAATGGGCTTCATAGTAATCCAAGTCAATTCAATAATCCACAACAACAACATTTTCCCTCGTTATTAAATGTATTTAAAACTTGACTATGCTGAATTTGGCTACATCTCTAACGAGAGATCGCGTCACCATACACGCCTGTGTTTTACGGCGTTTACGCCGATCGAACGATACCCTAAGAACGGTCTGCACCCGCCGGCGGGATTCATTCCACCGGAGTAACATCCGTTTCCGCTACCGACGAGATTTTTCATGACCAATACCTTCCCTCAATTGCCCGCGCCCCGGACGGCGAAAATTCCTTTCGTCGAGGAGCGGCACGGCATTAGACGAGAGGATGATTATGGTTGGCTGCGGGCCGAAAACTGGCAGGACGTCTTCAAGGACCCGGCGCTGCTCGACCCCATGATCGGAAAGCATCTGGAAGAGGAAAACGCCTACCAGACGGCGATGATGGAGGATACCGCCGGCTTGCGGAAGACACTGTTCGCCGAAATGAGGGGCCGCATCAAGGAAGACGATTCCTCCGTCCCCATGAAGGACGGTCCTTTTGCCTATGGCACGTCCTACAGGAAAGGCGGCGAGCAGCCGCGCTTTTTCCGCACGCCTCGCGACGGCGGCGCGGAAGAGATGCTGCTCGACGGCGACCAGGAAGCGGACGGCAAAGCCTACTTTCATCTCGGCGGCATCGATCATTCCGGCGACCACACAAAGCTGGTCTGGGGTTATGACGACAAGGGGTCGGAATTCTACACGCTTAAAATCCGTGATTTGGCGAGCGGCAAGGATTCCGCCGATCTCATCCGCGACACGGGCGGTTCGGGCGTCTGGGACGCGACGGGAACGGGCTTCTTCTATACGTGGCTCGACCCCAATCACCGGCCTTCGAAAATTTTCCGTCACGCCGCCGGGACCGACCAGGCAAAGGACCGCGTCATTTTCGAAGAGCAGGATCCTGGCTTTTTCCTCGACGCCCATCGCGGCCTCAAGGGCGACTGGATCTTCATCTCCTCGCACGACCACGAGACATCGGAATACCATATCCTGCCCGCCGCCGATCCGGGCGCCGCGCCGCGCCTCGTCATGGCGCGCGAACCGGGCGTCCAGTACGACCTCGACGAAGGCGGCGAGGAATTCTTCATCCTGACCAATGCGGACGGCGCCAGGGATTTCAAGATCGTGACGGCGCCTGCTGCCGATCCCGGCAAGGCACATTGGAAAGAACTCGTGCCGCACGAGCCCGGCCGGCTGATCCTCTCGATCATGGCGTTCGAACGTTTCCTTCTCCGGCTGGAACGAAAGGACGGCTTGCCGCGCATCGTCGTGCGCGAACGCTCTTCCGGCGAGGAGCATATGATTTCCTTCGCGGAAGAGGCCTATTCGCTCGGCCTGTCGGGGGCTTACGAATACGACACGGATGTCATCCGTTTCTCCTATTCGTCGATGACGACCCCGGCGCAGGTCTTCGACTACAATATGCGCAGCCGCGAGCGCACGCTCCTGAAGACACAGGAAGTTCCCTCCGGCCACGACCCGGAAGACTATGTCACGCGGCGGCTGATGGCTCCGTCCCATGACGGCGAGATGGTCCCCATTTCCATCCTCTACCACAAGCACGCGCTGCTCGATGGCTCCGCGCCCTGCCTCCTCTATGGTTACGGCGCCTATGGCATCACCATCCCCGCGAGCTTCAACACCAATTGCCTGTCGCTTGTCGACCGCGGTTTTGTTTATGCGATCGCCCATATACGCGGCGGCAAAGACAAGGGATTCGGCTGGTACGAGGACGGCAAGCGCGACAGGAAAATGAATACCTTCGAGGATTTCATCTTCGCCGCCCGCTATCTGGTCGAGAAGGGCTACACCAGCCACGACCATATCGTCGCTCAGGGCGGCTCGGCCGGCGGCATGCTGATCGGCGCCGTCGCCAACATGGCGCCCGAGACCTTCGGCGGCCTCATTGCAGAGGTGCCGTTCGTCGACGTGCTGGCAACGATGCTGGACGACACGCTGCCGCTGACGCCGCCGGAGTGGCCTGAATGGGGAAACCCGATCGCGTCGGCGGAAGATTACCGGATGATCGCCTCCTATTCGCCTTGCGACAATGTGGCGGAGAAGGCCTATCCGCCGATTCTTGCCGTCGCCGGGCTGACCGATCCGCGCGTCACCTATTGG
>SCRB01000901.1 GCA_004299545.1 Rhizobiaceae bacterium | reverse complement strand
GCGGCCGTTCGATCGGGCGGGGGGACGACGCAGGTGCTTTCTTGAGAAGACCGAAGACCATGGGCGCAGATTATGTGATTCGTCGGGCCGTCAGGAAGTCTTCTGAAAAGCAAACGGCGCCGGGGGAGCCGACGCCGTTTGGGACGATAGGGGAGCAGAGCCGCCTCAGTCCTGCTGGGGCTCTTCCGGAGCGGGCTTGTTGCGGCCGCGCTCGGCCATGAAGCGGTCGAACTCTTCCTTGTCCTTGGCCCGACGAAGTTCGCGGGCGTACTCGTCGAATTCGTTCAGCGTCTCGTCGAGTTTGCGGCGCTCCTCGGCGAGCCTGGCGAATTCCTGCTCGCGCCATTCGTCGAAGGCGATATTGCCGGTGCGGCCCCAGTCACGACGGCGCGCGCGGCCGCGGCGGCATCCGGCGAACAGACCGTCCGTGGCGCGGTTGACGTCGCGCTTGAACCCGTCGAGCCTGTCGCCCCAGATGATATAGGCGAGCATGGCAAGGCCGAGCGGCCAGAACACCATGAAGCCGATGACCATCAGCCCGATCGTCGCCGGCGTCCAGGCGGGGCGGATCAATGCGTTGCAGCTCATCTTCTCCTGTTCCTTCCGTTGGAGGCGGTCCGATCCGGCCGCCTCATAACGAGATGGGAAGGGGTGAAATCCGATTCAAGGCCAAAAACGAAAAAATTGACAGTGTAAAGATTGAGGTCGCCGATTCCCTTAACTGAAAGGGAAGGTGCCGGGCGAAACAAGGCGGGTGGGGCGTACTGGCAAGCCACACGCGATAGCCTTGCCTTCCGAGGCGACGAGAAAATCTTACCCGTTGCGATAAAGATAGCTATAGCCGTTGATCGCGGGTACGCCGCCGAGATGCGCGTAAAGCACTTTCGAACCGGAGGGGAAAAATCCCTTGCGCACGAGATCGATCAGCCCCTGCATCGATTTTCCCTCGTAGACAGGATCGGTCATCATGCCTTCCAGCCTTGCCACCAACCGGATCGCCTCGTTGGTGTCGTCGGATGGCACGCCGTAGCAGGGATGGGCATAGTCTTCCTTAAGCACGACATCGTCTTCCGCGATTGATTTGCCGAGTTCAATGAGATCGGCAGTCTTGCGGGCAATGGCGAGAACCTGCGCGCGTGTCTGTTCCGGCGTGAAGGAGGCGTCGATGCCGATAACATGACGCTGCCGGCCATCCCTGGCGAAGCCGACCAGCATGCCGGCATGCGTCGAGCCGGTGACGGTGCACACGACGATGTAGTCGAACCGAAAGCCAAGCTCCTTTTCCTGCGCCCGCACCTCCTCCGCGAAGCCGACATAGCCCAGTCCGCCGAGAGGATGGACGGAAGCGCCAGCGGGAATGGCGTAGGGCTTGCCGCCTTTTGCCTTTACATCCTCCAGTGCCCGCTCCCAGCTTTCGCGGATGCCGATGTCGAAGCCTTCGTCGACAAGCTCTATCTCGGCGCCCATGACGCGGCTCATCAATATGTTGCCGACCCGGTCATAAACCGCGTCCGGGAAAGGCACCCAGCTTTCCTGCACCAGGCGGCATTTCATCCCGATCTTGGCCGCGATCGCAGCGACTTGGCGGGTGTGGTTGGACTGGACGCCGCCGATCGTCACCAGCGTATCGGCGCCGGCCCGGATGGCGTCCGGCACGATATATTCCATTTTGCGGACCTTGTTGCCGCCGAAGGCGAGACCGGAATTGCAGTCGTCGCGCTTGGCGAAGATCTCGACGCCGCCGCCCAGATGCGCGGAAAGGCGGCCGAGCCTCTCGATGGGCGTCGGGCCGAATGTCAGCGGATAGCGCTCGAATTTCTCAAGCATGGCGGGACCTCCCTATGGATTTCGGATGGCTCTCATCCTACAGAAAATGCGATGGAATGTGCTCTCATAAGTGAACCATTATTCTTTCATAGAGGTGAGAAAAGACGGATTTTCCGGATGAAATCGAAAAAGACAGTGGTCATAATGGAAGAACCTTCCGCCCAGGATCTAGACCGGATCGACATGAATATCCTGCGCCTGCTGCAGCGGGACGGACGGCTGACGAACGCCGATCTCGCCGAAAAGGTCGGCGTCAGCCCCGCCACCTGCCACCGGCGCACGCAACGGCTTTTCGATGACGGATACGTCCGTTCCGTCCGTGCGGTTGTCGATCCCCGGCGCATCGATTGCGGTGCCTTGGTCATGGTCGGCGTCGTGCTCGACCGTTCGACGCCGGAAAGCTTTTCGCAGTTCGAGGCAGCGGCCCGCAAGCTGTCCTTCGTGCTGGACTGTCATCTCGTCGCCGGCGATTTCGACTATTTCCTGAAGATCAGGCTCCGGGACATGTCGGAATTCAACCGGCTCCACGGCGAGCAGCTGATCGCCTTGCCCGGCGTCCGCCAGACGCGCACCTTCTTCGTCATCAAGGAAGTCGTCGACAACGCGCCGCTCGATTTCTGAACGGCGCTGGGTTCAGCCCACCCGCTCCACCAGCCCTTCGAGCGTGCGGATCATCATATCGATGTCCTGGGGCCTCGACAGCCTGTGGTCGCCGTCGCGGATCAGCGACAACGTCACGTCGTCGGCAGGCAGGTGATCGACCAGTTTCAGAGCGTGCTGATAGGGAACGTCCGGATCGTGCATGCCCTGGAGGATATGGATGGGGCAGTGGGTATCGATGATGCCCTCCAGCACGCGGTTTTCGCGGCCGTCCTCGATCAGGGCGCGCGTATAGATATAGGGCTCGCCGGCATAATCCGACGGGCGCTCGAAGAAGCCCTTTTCGGCCAGCGCCTGGCGGTGGCTCGCCTCGAGTTGCGGTTCGATCAGTTCAGACGTGAAATCCGGCGCGGGAGCGATCAGCAGCAGCGCGCCGACACGCTCGCTCTCGCCGGCCTTGACGAGTTCCTGCACCATGCGCAACGCGATCCAGCCGCCCATGGACGAGCCCACCAGGATCTGGCGGCCTTCGGTAAAGCGGCGGAACACGGCGAGGCTCTCGGCCAGCCATGCCGAGATCGTGCCATCGGCGAAGGAGCCGCCGCTTTCGCCATGGCCGGAATAATCGTGGCGCGTGAACATGCGGCCCGATCTTTCGGCCCACGCATCGAGGGTCCCCGCCTTTGTGCCGATCATGTCGGACTTGAATCCGCCGAGCCATACGACGCCCGGCCCGGTACCCGCACGATGGCGGAGCGCGATCCGGTTGCCGGCAACGTCGATGAAGGAGGGGGGGGAGGCGGTCACGGGTGCATCCATCCTTTCATGCTGTCATCTTCCTTCCCATGTAAACCAATCGGCGATTATCGTCTGCCCGGTGCGATGAGCGGCGTGATTCTTTCGCGCTTCTGTGCTATTGACAGAAAACGTAATGCAACAACATAGGCGAATGCGGGTCGCGCGGCCTGCATTCGCCAATCGTTTTTATCGCAAACAGTTCAGGAGAACCGACCATTCGCAGACCCTTCAAGGCCGCAGCACCCACCAAGGACGGCCCACGTTCCAACATCGACATCAGGGTGCCAAAAGTTCAGCTCATCGACGCGGAAGGTAACAACAGGGGCATCGTTTCCATAAACGATGCGCTGTTGATGGCCGAGGAGGCCGGTCTCGATCTTGTCGAGATCGCGGCCAATTCGGAGCCGCCCGTCGCCAAGATCACCGATCTCGGCAAGCTCAAATACCAAAGCCAGAAGAAGGCCTCCGAGGCGCGCAAGCGCCAGAAGACCATCGAGATCAAGGAGATCAAGATGCGGCCCAACATCGACACCCATGACTACGAGGTGAAGATGAAGGCGGTCAGGCGCTTCTTCGATGAGGGTGACAAGGTCAAGCTCACGCTTCGTTTCCGCGGCCGCGAGATGGCGCATCTGGAACTCGGCATGCAGTTGCTGAACCGCGTGCGCGAAGAGGTCGAGGAGATCGCCAAGGTCGAGGCCGAACCGAAGCTGGAGGGCCGCCAGATGATGATGGTGCTTTCACCTCGATGAGTTTTGCCTGGAGGGGACGGCCCGCCTCAAATTTTCCACCATCGGGGCGCCCCTCACCGGCCATGGCAACGCAATCCGCCCGCTCACTCGACGGATTCCAGCATCTGCGGCGGGCGGTTCTTTTCGTTTTCCTTCTCGCCGCAGGCTTCGCGCTGCTGTTCATCAGTTCCTATCCCGAACAGGGCGAATTTCATGAACTCGTCGAATCGGTTGGCCTCGGCCTGATCGGCGTTGCCATCGTCGGCCGGCTCTGGTGCACGCTCTATATCGGCGGCCGCAAGGCCGCCGAACTGGTCCAGGATGGGCCTTATTCGATCAGCCGCAATCCGCTCTATGTCTTTTCATCGATCGGCGCGGCCGGCGTGGGTGCGCAGACGGGAAGCGTCACCATCGCCCTCTTCTTCGGCGTGGTGACGGCCGTCTCATTCCATTTCGTGGCGTGGCGTGAGGAGCGTCTGCTCTCACGCATTTTCGGAGACAGCTTCACCGCTTATCGCGCGCGCGTGCCACGCTTCTTTCCGAAGCTCTCCCTTTACAGGGACAGCGCTACCGTCACCGTCGTGCCTAAACGGCTCTATACGACGTTCATCGATAGCCTTGTCTTCTTCGCGGCCCTCCCCATTTCCGAATTGATCGAGTGGCTGCAGCTTCACCATTACGTTCCGGTTATCTTGCGTCTGCCCTGACCTGTTCCAGGGGACGCAACATAGGCGTTGCGCTTTTCGCGGCACATTTGTATAAGGCCGCGTTCCGAACCGCCCGGCAGGGCATGCCGTGGCGGTTCTTAATGCTGAAAAGCTTGCGCCTTTCCGATCAGGCAAAACGAGAAGCGGTCAAGCGGCCGCTTGCCGGTTTTGCCCGATATTCCGCCGGGCGGATAGGATGCGCACGATATGACGGAGTAGCAAAATGCCCAAAATGAAGACCAAGTCGGCCGCCAAGAAGCGGTTCAAGATCACCGCCTCGGGCGGTGTCAAGGCGCAGGCCAAGGGCAAGCGCCATGGCATGATCAAGCGCTCGAACAAATTCATTCGCGACGCCCGTGGCATGATGGTTCTCGCCGAACCCGATGCCAAGAAGGTCGTCAAGAATTTCATGCCCTATGGCGGCGGCATCTGAGCAATTTCAGGAAAATGGAAACCGGTTTTCCGTCCGAAATTGCAATGCAGAAGTCGCCGGCCCGGGATCGAGCGTTTTAAGGAGATCATGACATGGCACGCGTCAAGAGAGGCGTCACCGCCCACGCCAAACACAAGAAGGTCCTGAAGGCCGCCACCGGCTTTTATGGACGCCGCAAGAACACCATCCGCATCGCCAAGCAGGCGGTCGAGAAGTCGCTGCAATATGCCTATCGCGACCGCAAGAACCGCAAGCGCAATTTCCGTGCGCTGTGGATCCAGCGCATCAACGCGGCGGTGCGCGAGCACGGCCTGACCTATGGCCGTTTCATCGACGGGCTGAACAAGGCCGGCATCGAGATCGATCGCAAGGTGCTTTCCGACATGGCCATCCACGAGCCGCAGGCTTTCGCCGCGCTGGTGGCGAAGTCGAGAAGTTCGCTCGACTATCTGAAGGACACGACGCCGAACGCTTTTGAAAGCGCTGTCGCCTAGCCAGCAGCGCTTCCCAAGCTTTTGAAATTCTGATTTGGGAAACCCGCGCTGGCAGGGCTGGCGCGGGTTTTTCTTTGAGCTCTTTGGAGTATCGCCTCTAACGGCAAACGGTATGGGAAAGAGAAGATGCTTTCTTTGAAAGCCGATCTCCTGCGCGGATGCTGGTATATCGCGGCGCCTTCTTCCGCTGTCAAGCGCGGCACGTCGGCCGCGCGCACCATGCTCGGTGAGCCGGTGCTGGTCGTGCGTGGCGAGGACGGCAAGGTCTTCGCGCTGCGTGATGTCTGCGCCCATCGCGGTATTCCGCTCCGCTACGGTGCCGTGGAAGGCGACAGCGTGCGCTGTTGTTACCATGGCTGGCGCTTCGGCCCGGATGGCGGCTGTGTCGAGATCCCCAGCCTGCGCGAAGGCCAAAAACTCGATCTGGCGAAGATCCGCTGCGGCGCGTTTCCTTGCGAGGAGCGGTACGGGCTCATCTGGGTCTATTTCGCCGCGAAAGGCGAGGAGCCTTCCGAAGGGCCTATGCCCGACACGGCCTTCCTGCCCGACATAGCGGACGATCGGCCGCCGGCGGCGCTCATCAGCCAGGAATTCGATTGCTCGGTCGATCACGCCGCCTTCGGCCTGATGGACCCGACGCATGCAGCCTATGTCCACACTTCCTGGTGGTTCAAGCGCGGTGCGACGAAACTGAGACCGAAGGAGAAGAGCTTCGAGCCCTCCGATTACGGCTGGCGCATGGTGCGCCACAAGCTGCCGCCACAGAATCTCGTCTACAAACTGCTGGGCAAGGACGTCTCGACGGAGATCTCCTATCGGCTGCCGGGCTATCGGATCGAACATATCAAGGGCGACCGCCACACCGTCGTCGGTTTGACCGCCATGACGCCGATCACCGACGAGAAGACGGAAGTCTACCAGATTTTCTACGCCACGATGGGCTGGGTGAAGCCTCTCGGCCCGCTGGTCCGCCATTTCATGAATGTTTTTCTTGGGCAGGATCGCCGCGTCGTCGTCCAGCAGCGCGAGGGCCTAGTCAACGCCTCCAGGCTGATGCTGATCAACGATGCGGACACCCAGGCACGCTGGTGGGCGCGCATCAAATCCGAGTGGCAGGAAGCGGAGACCGAAGAGCGCGCTTTTGCCAATCCGCTCAAACCCCAGACGCTGCGCTGGCGCTCGTGACCCCTTTTGCCGAGGAAGAACAGATATGTCGGAACTTGAAACCCTTTCCACCGCGATCATGGCGGAGATCGAGCAGGCGCCCGACGAGCAGGCGCTCGAGGCGGTGCGCCTGTCGGCTCTCGGCAAGAAAGGTTCCGTCTCCGAACGGCTGAAGACGCTCGGATCCATGACGCCGGAGGAGCGGCAGGTGATGGGACCGGCGATCAACGGCCTGAAGGCGAAGGTGACGGAAGCGCTCGTCGCCCGGCGCACCGAACTCCGCGATGCCGCGATCACGGCGCGGCTCGCCGCGGAGAAGATCGACGTCACCCTGCCGGTGAGAACCGCCCCCGCCGAGCGGGGCCGGATCCATCCGATCAGCCAAGTGATCGATGAGATCGCCGCGATCTTCGGCGATCTCGGTTTCGCCATTGCCGAGGGCCCGGATATCGAAACGGACTATTACAATTTCACCGCGCTCAACTTTCCGGAAGGCCATCCGGCGCGCGAGATGCACGATACCTTCTTCTTCAATCCGGACGAGAAGGGCGAAAGGAAGGTTCTGAGGACCCATACGTCGCCGGTGCAGATCCGGACCATGGAAGCGCAGAAGCCGCCGATTCGCATTGTCATTCCTGGCAAGACCTACCGGCAGGATTCCGACGCGACGCACTCGCCCATGTTCCACCAGTTGGAAGGACTAGTCGTCGACAAGACGGCCAATGTCGCCAACATGAAATGGGTGCTGGAGGAATTCTGCAAGGCCTTCTTCGAGGTGCCGAGCGTGAAGATGCGCTTCCGCCCGTCCTATTTTCCCTTCACGGAGCCTAGCCTCGAGGTCGATATCCAGTGCGACCGTTCGCGGCCGGGCGAGGTGCGCTTCGGCGAGGGCAATGACTGGATGGAAATCCTCGGCTGCGGCATGGTGCATCCGAACGTGCTGCGTTATGGCGGTCTCGATCCGGACGAGTATCAGGGTTTTGCGTGGGGCATGGGGATAGACCGTCTCGCCATGCTGAAATACGGCATGCCGGATCTGCGCGCCTTCTTCGATGCCGACGTGCGCTGGCTCACGCATTACGGCTTCCGTCCGCTCGACATACCGACGCTCTTCGGAGGGCTCAGCTCTTGATTGACCGTGGCAACGATTAGATAGGGTGTGCGAAGGCGTGGAACTGGAATGAGATGAAGCGAAACGGCAACGAAGGGGTGGTGCATTTCCGCGCGGCTGGCCCCGGCTGGCAAAGCCGGATCAACGAGGTCCTGGCGAAGCATGTGAGGAGCGGCAGCAAATGACGGCACTTCACACCGGCGGCTGCCGCTGCGGCCAGGTGCGCTTCGAAGCATCCGCCGATCCGCATCACATCAGCTATTGCCATTGCGCCGATTGCCGCAAGGCAACCGGCGCACCGGTTTCGGCCTTTGTCGGTTTCAGGGAAGACGAAGTGAGCTTCGAGGGCAAGACGCCGAAAACCTATGACAACGGCCCGGTGTCGCGCGGCTTCTGCGCCAATTGCGGCTCACCGCTCTTCTATGTCGACCGGCGGCTGGAAGGCCGCGTCTATTTCATGCTCGGCGCCATGGATCATCCCGGCTATTACAAGCCGACGCTGCACGCCTATGTGCGCGAGCAATTGCCATTCCTGCACATGCCCGACAATCTTCCAAGGCACCTCAAGACCAGCGTGCCGCGCCCAAATGACGGAACAGAAGAATGAAACTCACCCTCTCCTGGCTCAAAGACCATCTCGAAACGGCCGCGAGCCTTGCCGAGATCACCGAGCGGCTGACCATGATCGGGCTCGAAGTGGAGGCCATCGACGACAAGGCGGCGTTGAAGCCCTTTGTTATCGCCAAGGTGCTGACGGCAGAGCAGCATCCGGATGCCGACCGCCTGCGCGTGCTCACCGTCGATGTCGGCAATGGCGAAAAGCCTATCCAGGTCGTGTGCGGCGCACCGAACGCCCGTGCCGGCCTGATCGGCGCTTTCGCGGCGCCCGGTACCTATATTCCAGGTCTCGGTACGACGCTCGCTATCGGCACGATCCGCGGTGTCGAAAGCCGCGGCATGATGTGTTCGGAACGGGAATTGCAGCTCTCCGACGAGCATACCGGCATCATCGACCTGCCGCAAAACGCCCCTGTCGGCGCGAGCTTCGCCGAATATGCTCATCTCGACGATCCGGTGATCGACATCAATCTGACGCCGAACCGGCCGGACTGCACCAGCATCCACGGCATCGCCCGCGACCTCGCCGCCGCCGGTCTCGGCCGGCTGAAGGACAGGACGGTCGAGCCGGTCGCAGGCGAGGGTGCCTGCCCGGTGAAGGTATCGCTCGACTTCGGCGACACGCCGTCGCTCTGCCCCGGCTTCGCCCTTCGCATGGTACGGGGCGTGAAAAACGGATCTTCACCGAAATGGATGCAACAACGCCTGATCGCGATCGGCCTGCGTCCCATCAACGCGCTGGTCGACGTCACCAACTATCTCACCTTCGATCGCGGTCGGCCGCTGCACGTTTATGACCTGAAGAAGGTTTCCGGCAACCTGGTTATCCGACGGGCGCTGGATGGCGAGACCGTGCTGGCGCTCAACGAGCGCAATTATGAACTGACGCCGGAAATGTGCGTCATCGCCGACGACAAGGGAGCCGACTCCATTGCCGGCGTCATGGGCGGCGAAAATACCGGCTGCGACGCGGACACCACCGACGTTTTGATCGAATCGGCGCTTTGGGAGCCGCTCAACGTCGCGCGCACCGGTCGTGACCTTGGCATCATCACCGACGCACGCTACCGTTTCGAGCGCGGCGTCGATCCCGAATTCATGGTGCCGGGGCTCGATCTCGCTACCCACATGGTGATCGAACTATGCGGCGGCGTGGCGACGGAAGCCGAAGTGGTGGGCTATGCGGGCTACAAGCCGAAGACCATCGTGTTCCCCGTGCTCGAAGTGAAGCGCCTGACGGGCCTCGACGTGCCGGGCGAGGAGAGCCTCGCCATTCTTTCACGTCTCGGCTTCAAGGCGACGGGCGGCGGCTATATCGCCGATGTCGAGGTGCCGTCCTGGCGGCCCGACATAGACGGCAAGGCGGATCTGGTGGAAGAGGTGATGCGCATCCACGGCGTCGACAGGATCCAGCCCGCGCCGCTTGTCAGCCATGACGCGGTGAACGGCAGGATCCTCACCCCGCTCCAGATCCGCACCCGCAGCGCGCGCCGCGCCCTTGCCGTGCGCGGCATGATGGAGGCCGTCACCTGGTCGTTCATTCCCGAGGCGCATGCCCGGCTCTTCGGCGGCGGCCAGCCGCGACTGAAGCTTGCCAATCCGATTGCGGCAGACATGTCCGACATGCGGCCTTCGCTTCTGCCCGGCCTGCTCGCCGCTGCGCAGCGCAATACCGATCGCGGCTTCGCCGATGTGGCGCTGTTCGAAGTATCAGGCGCCTATGAAGGCGACACTCCGGAAAAGCAACGCCGCGTGGCGGCCGGCGTCAGGCGTGGCACGGCGAAGGCGCAAGGCAGCGGTCGGCACTGGTCGGGCAACGCCGCTTCGGTCGATCTTTTCGATGCCAAGGCCGATGCGCTCGCGGCGCTCGAGGCCGCCGGCGCGCCGGTCGACAAGCTGCAGATCGAGGCGGGCGGCCCGGAATGGTATCATCCCGGCCGCTCCGGCACCTTCAAGCTCGGGCCGAAGCTGGTGCTCGGCAGGTTCGGTGAGTTCCACCCGAAGACGCTTGAGGCGTTGGACGTGTCCGGCCCCTTCGCCGGCTTCGAGATCTTCATCGATGCCATTCCCGCTCCGCGCGACAAGGCGACGCGCACGAAACCAAGGCTCGACCTCTCCGGCTTACAGGCGGTGAAGCGCGACTTCGCCTTCGTCGTCGACAGGAATGTCGAAGCCGGCGCGCTTGTCCGCGCCGCTTCGTCAGCGGATAAAAAGCTGGTGACGGGCGTGTCCATCTTCGATGTTTTCGAGGGAGCGGCGCTCGGCGAAGGCAAGAAGTCGGTTGCCATCGAGGTCTCGATCCAGCCAATGGAGAAGACACTGACCGACGAGGATTTCGAGGCGCTTGCCCAGAAAATCGTCGAGAATGTCGGCAAGCAGACCGGCGGCGCACTGAGAGGGTGACGCCCTTGCCCGCCTGTCGGGCGGACTTCGACCGGTAAAGATCTTGCCCTTCCGAACGCACGTATAAGCGGGTCGGGAGTGAAACTGGTCGTGCCCATGGGGCCCCGTGCGGGACTGGTGTGTCGTCATGGCATTTTTGTCACGCCGGCCTGCGAATGCGTCCTGCTGACGCACTCCCGATTGACTCCCGCGCGCCCTCGCTCTTAACGTTTCTTAACAATTCGTGAACAGGGCGTTAGGGAATCCCGCGAAATGACAGTGTCCAGATCGGCTGGCGGTTCGACGCTGCGCAACATAGCCATGCTCGGCCTTCTCGCGGTGGCCTGGAACGTCACGGACGCCGTCGCCAGCGCGAGCATGGTGACTGGCGGGCTGACTTCACAGCCCATCGGCCATTACGATTTCTGCAAGCTTCACCCGGGCGAATGCAATATTCACCCTGGTGACCTGCAGCCCCTCAAAGTTTCAAAGGCGGTCTGGCATGAAATCGTAAAGGTTAACGATGCCGTCAACCGGAACGTCAAGCCGATGAGCGATTACGACCATTACGGCAAGGATGAGGTCTGGGCCTATCCAGACGACGGCTTCGGTGATTGCGAGGACTATGTCCTGGAGAAACGCCGCGAATTGATGCGCGAAGGGATTTCCCTGTCCGATCTGCTCATTACCGTCGTCAAGAAGAAGGATGGCGAAGGCCATGCCGTCTTGACCGTCCGGACCAGCCGGGGAGACTACATCCTCGACAATCTGACCAACGAGGTCAAACCTTGGACGAGTACGCCCTACCGCTACCTGAAACGTCAGGCAACGGACGATACGGGGCGTTGGGTCACGATCCGCGAAGGTCAGACGACGCTGGTAGGCGCGGTGGATTAGCGCAATTCCAGCAATTCGACCCGACCATCATCATATAGCGGCACCCATTCATAGAAGACGTTGCGCCTGGGTCAGGGCGGCCCCTGCGGCGACAAGCAGGATGCCCAGCACCCTCGTCCAGCCGATCGGCTGCGCCTCAAGGCCGAATGCGCCCGATTGATCGAGGATCGCCGCACCCAGAACCTGGCCCAATACGACGCAGGTGAAGAACGCCGCCACGCCCAGTCTCGGAGCGGCCATGATGCCGCCGAGAACGAAAAGCGCGCCGGCGGCACCTCCGATCAGCACCCACCAGGGCAGCGATAGCAGTTTCGACCAGCCCATCGGGATGCGGCCGAGCGCCATCCATGCGACGACAATCATCAAGAGGCTAATGACGATCGAGCAAGTGGCGGCAGCCAATGGGCCGCCCAGCCTCACCGCCATTTGCGCATTGATAGCCGGCTGCATGGAAATGATCGCGCCAAGAGCGAGCGCGATAAAGACATAGAGGGCGGTCATGGGCGATGTCTTTCGTCTTTGAAGGTTGTCCGCCTTTGATAAGACAGGATCATCGTGGGACGCATCCCGTTTCTTGCCGGTGCAGGATCCGGAAATGCGGACGCCGGTTTCCCGACAAGCCATGCGCGATTAAAGCACATCGCCCGAAAGCGTGCAGCGGTTTCGGGATAGCGATATGCTTGAAAACAAGGGAATAAAGCGCGTCGCGCGAGTCCGTTTAAGGACGCGCTTCAGGCCGCCTGCAACAGCCTTTCGCCCGGCATTCGGTAGGAAATCGCCTCGGCGAGATGCAGGCGCCCGACCTTCTCCGCGCCATCGAGATCGGCAAGCGTGCGCGCGACGCGCAGGACACGGTGATAGGCACGGGCGGAAAAGCCGAATTTTTTGCTGGCATCCCGCAAAAGCACAAGACCGGCCCGGTCCGGGCCCGCGACTTCCTCGATCAGTGCCGTCGCGCAATGGGCGTTGGTCAGGGCGGGGCCGGCCGCGAGACGCTCATAGCGCTCGGCCTGCATCGCGCGCGCCGCGGCGACCCGGGCGGCGATCGCGGCACTCGGCTCCGATTTCGCCGGGCGGATCAGGTCGCTGGCCGAGACTGCTGGCACATCGACGCGGATATCGATGCGGTCGAGCAGGGGGCCGGATATCCGTGCCTGATAGTCGCTCTGGCAGCGTGGACCCCGCGCGCAACGGTGGCCCGGTTCGCCGGCCATGCCGCAGCGGCAGGGGTTCATCGCGGCGACGAGTTGGATACGGGCGGGATAGGAGACGCGGTGATTGGCGCGGGCGATGACGCACTCGCCCGTTTCAAGAGGCTGGCGCAGCGAATCGAGCGCTTGCGGCGTGAATTCCGGGAATTCGTCGAGGAAAAGCACACCATTATGCGCAAGTGACACCTCACCCGGCCTCACCCGCATGCCGCCGCCGATCATCGCCGCCATCGAGGCGGAATGGTGCGGTGCGCGAAAGGGCCGGCGGTCCGACAACTTTCCACCGGCAAGTTCTCCGGCCAGCGATGCGACCATGGAGACTTCCAGGAGTTCGCGCGTCGAAAGCGTCGGCAGGATCGAGGGCAGCCGCTGCGCCAGCATTGATTTGCCCGAGCCAGGCGGTCCGACCATCAACAGGTTGTGACTGCCCGCTGCCGCGACTTCCAGAGCACGGCGCGCGGTTTCCTGGCCCTTGATGTCCGCCATGTCCGGCAAGCCGCTCGCGAGCGACTGCACCCGTGCCTCCGGCCGCGACAGCACCTGCGTTCCACGAAAGTGGTTGGCTATGGCGATCAGGCTGCGCGGCGCCAGAATGTCGACGGCCTCGCCGGCCCACGCCGCCTCCGGTCCGGATTCATGCGGGCAGATCAGTCCTTTCCCCAATGCGTTGGCGCCGATCGCCGCCGGCAGCGCGCCGGCCACGGGCGCAATCGTTCCGTCGAGCGAAAGCTCGCCGAGCACGACGAATTCGTCGAGCGCATCGCCCGGTACCGCGCCGATCGCGGCCATCAAGCCGAGTGCGATCGGCAAATCATAATGGCTGCCCTCCTTGGGCGGCGGCAAGACATCGGGTCATGCTTTCCTGTGTTGACCGATCCTTTCCGAAACCTTGTCTACCAAGGTCTTGCGGCTTTCGTGACCTTTCCGGCGCACTCATCAAATTGCCCTTGTTTCCCGTCTCTTGGTGAGCATAGTGTGAGTTGACGCTCACCGAGAGGCTTTCGCTGTGCCGTGTCCGTCGTCAGAACATTTGGCGCAAGTCGCGGCGTAAATTAGCGGAGTGTCGGCCTCGTCTGGGGTTGATGTTAGGCGGCGAGCTTGCGGTGGTGCAAGCGCCGGTGTTCGATGGTC
>SCRB01000900.1 GCA_004299545.1 Rhizobiaceae bacterium | reverse complement strand
GCTGGGTTCCGTCGACGATATCGGCCACACCGGGATCGCGGGAGACCAGAAAGTCCCTCATCGCCTTGTCCATGTACCCGGCCGTCACGATCCCGAACGCCTTCGCCTCGAAGGAATGCGCGATCGCGCGGATCCTGTTGGCGGCAACATTGTTGTAGTTCCCGCCGCTTTTCGGGCGCCGCGTCGGCCAAACCGGCGGCCAGCTCGAAATATGGATTTGCTCGCTCTGCGCCATCAAGGCATAGCGGGCCAACGGGTTCGTGTTCTCACCGCAGATCAGATTACCCACCCGACCGACAGGCGTCGCGGAAACCTTGAGACCCGCGCCGTCGCCGGAGGCCCAGACCAGCTTTTCGTAGAATGTCGGAACAAGTTTGCGATGATGATTCAGAATCGCACCGTCGTGCCCGATCAGGATGTTGCTGTTCCAAAGCGCTCCCACGCTGGCATCCGAACTTTCGCTGATACCTATCGAGACGCAGATGCCGAGCGACCTGGCTTCCCTGCGGAGAGCGTCGATCTCGGGGCCATGCGGAGACACCGACTGCCCGGCCATCCTGACGAAAAGATCATGGTTGTCGATTGGAGCCCATAAGGCGGCCCAAATCGGGAAGGCCGGGATGAAGGTTTCGGGAAAGGCGATAAGCCCGGCGCCGCGGCGCGCCGCTTCGCGGATGAGTGAAATAGCCTTGCTGGTCGTCGCCGCCCTGTCGAGGAAGATCGGAGCCGCATGAATGGCGGCGACAGTTACCGGCGAAGACATTTTTCAGGAAACCTCGAATGCGCATGTAGGGCCGGCAGGCTATCAGACCGGCTCGCGAAAGTCCGATGAAATCCCCAGGCGCGCCCTGGCGTCAGCATATTCACGGATCAGCCGCTCCACGAGATCGCGCGCGGGGACGATCCTCTCCACCGCGCCGATGCCCTGCCCAGAGCCCCATATCTCCTTCCAGGCCTTGCCTTTCGAAGAGCCGTCGCCGAAATTCATTGTCGAAGGATCGGAAACCGGCAGATCGTCCGGATCCATGCCGGCGGCGCGAATGGAACCTTTCAGATAATTGCCGTGGACGCCGGTGAAGAGATTGGAATAGACGATGTCGGCGGCCCGCGCCTCCACGATCATCTGCTTGTAGGCGTCCGGCGCGCGCGCCTCTGTCGTGGCGATGAAAGGCGAGCCGATATAGGCCATGTCGGCTCCCATCGCCTGCGCCGCCAGAACAGCGCCGCCATTGGCGATGGCGCCCGAAAGCAGGAGCGGTCCGTCGAACCATTGCCGGATCTCCTGGACGAGCGCGAAGGGCGAGAGCGTTCCCGCATGGCCGCCGGCGCCCGCTGCCACGGCGATCAGGCCGTCGGCGCCCTTCTCGATCGCTTTGCGCGCATGACGATCATGAATGATATCGTGCAGGACGATGCCGCCATAGGAATGCACCGCCTGGTTCACCTCCTCAACGGCGCCGAGCGAGGAAATGACGATCGGGACCTTGTATTTCACACAGATGCCGAGATCGTGGTCGAGGCGCGTGTTGGACTTGTGCACGATCTGGTTGACGGCAAAAGGGGCAGCGGGGCGGTCGGGGTTGGCCCTGTCGTAACGGGCAAGATCTTCCGTGATTTCCGCCAGCCATTCATCGAGTTGCGATTGCGGCCGGGCGTTGAGTGCCGGAAACGCGCCGGCGATACCAGCCTTGCATTGCGCCAGGACCAGCGGCGGATGCGAAATGATGAAAAGCGGCGCCCCCATGACCGGAAGCCGCAGATTTTTCCTGAGAATATCGGGCAATGCCATGGAACGCATTCTCCGTCGCGGGAGGGATGACAACAAAAAGCCGGTTTTAGCAGAAGAAAGAAAGTGGGCAACCAACCGCGACAGGGCAAAGAGTTGCCGGAATCATCGGCTTCATCTGTGATTCGCCCCTGCTGTGCCGTTGCAGAATTGAGTGGGCACCGTTAACGCTGGCATCGGCGGAGAAGGAAAGGAACGACGGTTGGACCCGATCGAAACGGCGATCAGGAATGCGCTGCGGAAAGGCGATGCCGGCGACCGTGTCTTCCGCGCGCGCGTCTATCGTTCAGCCTTCAACGCGCTGCATCGCGTTCTGGAGGAAAGCGGCAATATCACGCCGGCGGAAGCCGCCGCGAGACGCGATAACCTGAAGGCGCGGATCGCCGAAATCGAAGCCGAGTTCGCTCCCGCCACGGCGGCTGAGACCTCCCCTCCCTTTATCGAAGCGTCGGACATCGATGTCGAGTCCGCATCGCCTGCCGCTCCGGACATCCGGGCAGAGCGGCGCGAAAACGCTCCGCAGGACTCCTCGTCATTCGAAATCGACCCCCGGATCGAGCGCGCCGCCGACGCATCGCCGGTCTATCCTGACCTGGATACTGCCTCGAACGAGGGCGTACGGCCCACTGCCAAACGACGCCCCTCCGGCCATCGCGGCCGATCCTTCGCCACGCCGCTTGCCGCCCTTATTGTCCTCGCCCTGATCGTCGCCGGCGGCTGGTGGGCCCTGCAAGGTGATCTCTTCCCGAGGGATGAGCATCGGGGGGTTGCGGGATGGCATCCGCCGCAGACGCTCGAGGAAGAAGGGACCGGCGGCGCGGCGGAAGCGCCGAAGAAGGAAGGGCAGGCCGACGCGGAACAACGCTGGATCACCATTTTCACGCCCGATGACGCCACGACCGCCACCGCTGGCGCGGGTGCGCAAGCAAGCGTCATGCAGGAGGGAGATGCGAAATTTCTTCGTATCGTCTCAGGAGCGCAAAATGGCGAGGTGGCTTTCGATGTCGGCAAGGGCATCCTGGAACAGATCGCGGGCAAGCATGCGCTCTTCGACATCGTGGCTCGCGCGCAGGAAGGCAAGGACACCCAAATGTCGGTCAGTTGCGATTTCGGCGCTCTCGGCACATGCGACCGCAAGCGCTACGAGGTCAGCAACCAGCGCAACGATTTCCTGTTCGAGATGGATATGCCGAATGCGAGCCCCTCCGGCGCAGGCAGGATTTCCATCGTTTCGGACATCGACAAGCAGGGAAAGGCGGTCGATATCTACGAGATAAGGGTGTCGACCCGGCAGAAATAGAGCAATTCTACGTCTCCCGTAAATTCTTACCGATCGAGGAGCGCCTGGAGCGTCTCCAGTCGGTCGGCTTCCGCCACCGGCTTATCCCAGCGAAGCCGTGAAATACGCGGGAAACGCATGGCGACGCCGGAGCGATGGCGCTGTGAGCGGGCAAGGCCCTCGAAGGCGATTTCGAGGACGAGGCCATGCTCCGGATCGGCGCGCACGGAGCGCACCGGCCCGAAACGCTCGATCGTGTTGTCGCGCACATATTTGTCGAGTTGGCGCAGTTCCGCATCGGTAAAGCCGAAATAAGCCTTGCCGACCGGAACGAGTTGAAGCGCGCCTTCAGCACCGCTCCAGACGCCGAAAGTGAAGTCCGAATAGAAGCTGGAGCGCTTGCCATGGCCGCGCTGCGCATACATCAAAACGGCATCGACCGTATGGGGATCGCGTTTCCATTTGAACCATGGCCCTTTCGGGCGGCCGGGCACGTAGGCCGAATCGCGCCGCTTCAGCATCACGCCCTCGATGATCGGGTGCGGCGGATCTTTGCGCAGGTCCTCCAGTGCTTCCCATCCGAGGAAAGGCACGATGGGCGACAGGTCGAAGCGGCCAGGATCAAGTGTCGCGACAAACCTTTCAAGGCGCTGCCGCCGCTGCGCGAACGGCAGCGAGCGCCTGTCTTCTCCGCGTTCCTGCAGGATGTCGTAGCAGCGAATGAAGGCCGGGTAGCGCGACAGCGTCTTGGCGCTCACGCTCTTGCGGTTCAGCCGCTGCTGCAAATCGGAGAAGGTGCCCGTATGCCCGGGTGGGTTGCCGACGAGCAATTCGCCGTCAAGCGTCGCCTCGAAATCCATTGCCTCGATGATGTCCGGAAAGGCGCCCGAAATATCGTCGCCGGTGCGCGAATAGAGACGCCGCACGCCTTTCTCTGAGACGGCCTGCACGCGTATGCCGTCCCACTTCCACTCCGCGACGTAGTCGGCCGGATCGAGCTTTTCGAGATCGCCGTCGCCGACAGGATTGGAAAGCATGACCGGCCGGAAGGGCGCGGCTGCAGCGCGTTGCGGCTTCTCGCCCTCACCCGAAAGCCAGCGGAAAAGCTCGGTATAAGGCGGCTTGAGCCCGTGCCACAATTCCTCGATCTCCGCCACTTCGACCTCGCCGAAATCGGCCAGCGCCTGTTTGGCAAGGCGGGCCGAAACGCCGATCCTCAAGCCGCCCGTCACCAGCTTGATGATGGCGAAGCGTTCGGGAATGGCGAGGCGGTCGAGAAGGCCGGCAAGGATTGCCGGCCCGTCCGCCCGCCCTGCCCGCTGCAAGGCGCCCACCGCATCGGCCAGACGGATTTCTTTTTGGGCGCTTTCATCCGCCGCAGAAGACCAGACGAGCGAAACGGTTTCGGCGAGGTCACCGACATAATCGTAGGAATAAGCGAAGAGGACCGGGTCCATGCGCTCGGTGACGAGCGTCCGCAGCATGGCCGGCTTGACCGAGGGAATGTCGAGGTCGCCGGTAATGGCGGCGAGCGCCAGTCCGCGATCCGGATCAGGCGTCGCCGCGAAATAATCGGCGAGCAGTTTCAGCTTGCCGTTGCGCGACGGGGTCAGAACCAGCCTATCGAGCAGTTCGGCGAAGGCTTTCATGGGGTTTGAAGACCCGCATTTTCTCTGATGTTTCCCACCCCACCCGCCTCGCTTCGCTTGGCACCCTCCCCTGTCAGAGGAGGGAAAAGCGGAGCAGCGTCGCCGCTTTCCTCCCCCTCGTAGGGGGAGGTGGCCCGCAGGGCCGTTAGGGGTGCGGATTGTTTACCCGGAATATAACCGTCTCCCATCAATCCCCCTCGTCTTCGTAGCCGACGAGATGCAGCGGCTTGGCTGAGATTCCGGCAAGCTCGCACCAGCGCACGAGCGCCTCCTCGCGGCCATGAGTCACCCATACCTCCGACGCACCGGTATCGCGGATCGTTGCGGTCAGTTCGTCCCAATCGGCATGGTCGGAGATGATAAGTGGCAGTTCGACGCCGCGCTGCCTGGCGCGCTGGCGGATGCGCATCCAGCCGGAGGCGAAACAGGCGACGGGGTCGGCGAAGCGCCGCGCCCAGCGGTCGGCAAAGGCCGAGGGCGGCCCGACGACGATGCCGCCTGCGAATCCATTCTTGCCGCCGCTCTCGACCGTCGCCGGCTCGAGCCGGCCGAGATCGATGCCTCGGCTTGCATAGTAATCGCAAAGTTTCGACAAGGCGCCGTGGATGAAGATCGGCTCGCTGTAGCCTGCGTCTCGCAACAAGCGAATGACGCGTTGCGCCTTGCCGAGCGCATAGGCGCCGGCAAGATGGGCACGCTCGGGAAATTGCCTGACCGATTTGAGCAGCCGCCCGATCTCGCGAGACGCATCGGGATGACGAAAGACCGGAAGCGCGAAAGTCGCCTCGGTGATGAAGACGTCGCAGGGAACCGGCTCGAAGAGAGCACAAGTCGGGTCTCTCTGCCGCTTGTAGTCGCCCGACGCCACAATCCGCAATCCGTTCCATTCGACAAGGATCTGCGCCGAGCCAAGCACATGGCCCGCCGGATAGAACGTCACGGCAACGTCGTTGACCCGCACCGTTCGGCCAAGCGCCGCCGCCTCGGTCGTCGCGGCGAAATCCTCGCCATAGCGCAACGCCATGATGTCGAGCGTCTCAGCAGTTGCGAGCACGGCACGATGACCGGCGCGGGCATGGTCGGAATGACCATGCGTGACGAGAGCGCGGTCGACAGGCCGAACCGGATCGATGAAGAAACCGCCGGGGGGACAAAAAAGGCCCTCGGGGCGAGGACAGAGAAGTCGATGCGGCTGCATCGTCCATAGGTAAGGCCTCCACGGCGCCCCGAAAAGCCTCTTGAAAACGTTCCTGACATGGATCATAAGCCGCGCCGCCGTCCCGAAACGGCTCTCTTCGTGATGTCTTTCGATGAAACGGATTCAGCTTTCTTCAGGCGATCTGCTGGCCGACCGGCGCGCGGACTACGCGGAAATGTGCTTCGCTGGAGGCGACTATCCCGCCGCCGCCGAACTGATGCGCGACGCCCTCCTGCTCGTGCCGCTCTGGCCCGCCGGGCAGTTCCGCCTCGGCGAGATGCTGGAAGCCGCAGGCCGGATCGCCGAGGCGGTCGAAGCATGGCATATCGCCGTCCGTCTTGATCCCGAAGACCGCCTGGGGGCAGCATTGAAGCTTGCTTTGGCGGGCGCCGTCACACCCGCTCCTCCGCCGGTCCATTTCGTCGAGATGCTGTTTGATCAGTATGCCGAGGATTTCGAAGCGGCGCTGGTCGACCGGCTCGACTACAAGGTTCCCGAACTCATAGACGCCGCGCTGTCCCGCATCGCCCCGCCGCGATGCCGTCGCGTGGCCGATCTCGGCTGCGGTACAGGCCTGATGGGCGAGAGGCTGCGCGACCGGACGGCCTTCCTCGACGGATTCGACATCTCGGCCGAGATGCTGAAACGGGCCGAAGCCAAGGCAATTTATGACCGGCTGGAGAAAGTCGACGTCAACGATTTCCGGCCCGAAAAAGGCACTTATGATCTTGTGACAGCCGCGGATGTCTTCATGTATCTCGGACCGGTGGACGCGATTATCGCCACGGCGAGAGAAATGCTTCGTGGTGCGGGACTGCTCGCCTTCTCCGTCGAAAGGCATGACGGGCCGGAAGATTTTATCCTCAGGCCGTCGCGCCGTTATGCCCATTCCCGCGCTTCTATCGAAAGACTTCTCGGCTCGAACGGCTTCCAGCCGGCCGGCATCGAAGAGGCTGTGATCCGGCGGGATCGAGGCCAGCCGGTCCATGGGCTGATCGTCGTCGCGGCGGCGGTTTGAGCGGATATTGCGGAGCGCCGAGAAAGAACGCCGCGCCCCGTCTTGGCTTCCAATCTGTTCTGGTTTAGTTCTTGCGGCTTGACCGAGCGATCGCGCGCCCTCGCGGAAAACTCCGCCGCCTTCCTTCCTGAGCCGTTCCTGAAATGGTTTTCGGAACGCGGCTGGTCGCCGCGCGCGCATCAGATCGAGCTTCTGGCACACGCGCAGGGTGGCTCGTCGGTGCTTCTGATCGCCCCGACCGGTGCCGGCAAAACCCTGGCCGGTTTTCTCCCGTCGCTGGTCGAGCTTTCCACCCGCCAGCGACGGAAGCCGGGAGAAGCATGGCGCGGGGTCCACACGCTCTATATCTCGCCTCTCAAGGCGCTTGCCGTCGACATCAAGCGCAATCTCGGCAAGCCGGTCGAGGAAATCGGGCTGCCGATCTCGATCGAGACGCGGACCGGCGACACGCCGTCACACCGGCGGCAAAGGCAAAAACTGGCGCCCCCCGACATATTGCTGACGACGCCGGAACAGCTTGCCCTTCTGATCGCCAGCAAGGACGCGAAACGCTTCTTTTCCGGCCTGCGCTATGTCGTGCTGGACGAACTCCATTCGCTCGTCTCCTCCAAGCGCGGCCACCTCCTGTCGCTCGGGCTGGCGCGGCTCAGAAGCTTCGTGCCGACCCTTCAGACGATCGGTCTCTCCGCCACCGTGGCGGAACCCGACGATTCGCGGCGTTGGCTGGTCGGCCAGAACCCGCCTGCCGATATGGCGGACCTCATCACCGTCGCCGGCGGGGCGAGGCCGGAAATCTCGATCCTGGAATCGGGAGAGCATTTGCCGTGGGCCGGCCATTCGGCGCGCTATGCCATTCCTGAAATCTACGAAACGATCAGAAAGCACAGAACGACCCTTCTTTTCGTCAACACGCGCAGCCAGGCGGAACTGCTCTTTCAGGAGCTTTGGCGGATCAACGAGGACTCGCTGCCGATCGCTCTGCATCACGGCTCGCTCGATGTCGGGCAGAGGCGGCGTGTCGAGAAGGCAATGGAGGAGAACGCACTTCGCGCCATCGTCGCCACCTCGACGCTCGACCTCGGCATCGACTGGGGCGATGTCGATCTCGTCGTTCATGTCGGCGCGCCGAAGGGCGCCAGCCGGCTGGCGCAGCGCATCGGCCGCGCCAATCACCGCATGGACGAACCGAGCCGTGCCATCCTGGTGCCGGCGAACCGGTTCGAGGTTCTGGAGTGCCGCGCCGCGCTGGACGCCAACTATCTCGGCGCACAGGACACGCCGCCGCTCGCCATGGGCGCGCTCGACGTATTGGCGCAGCATGTGCTCGGCAGCGCTTGCGGCGAGCCTTTCCATCCCGACCAACTCTACGAGGAAGTGCGGAGTGCCGCACCCTATGCCGCGCTCGACCGCGCGACTTTCGATCGGGTAATCGATTTCGTCGCCACCGGCGGCTATGCACTCAGGACCTACGAACGCTATGCCCGCATCCGGCCAATGGCGGACGGCCGCTTCCGCATCAGCCATCCGCGCGTGGCGCAGCAATACAGGCTGAACGTCGGCACCATCGTCGAGGCGCCGATGCTGAAGGTCAGGCTGACGCGTCAGCGCGGCAAGGGCGGCGCTGTGCGCGGTGGGCCGGTTCTGGGCGAGATCGAGGAATATTTCGTCGAGACGCTGGCGCCGTGCGACACCTTCCTGTTCGCCGGGCGCGTGGTGCGTTTCGAGGGCATCCGCGAAGCCGAGTGCGTTGTTTCCAATGCTGCGGGAAACGATCCCAAGGTGGCGAGCTATATGGGCGGCAAGTTTCCGCTCTCGACGTTCCTTGCCGGGGAGGTGCGCTCGATCCTCGCCGACCCGACCCGCTGGAGCGCGCTGCCCGAACAGGTGGCGGACTGGCTCCGCATCCAGAAAGACAAATCCGTCCTGCCGCGCCGCGAAGACCTTCTCGTCGAGACGTTCCCGCGCGGCAACCGCTTTTACATGGCGGCCTATCCCTTCGAGGGGCGGTTGGCGCACCAGACGCTCGGCATGTTGCTGACCCGGCGACTCGAACGCGCCGGCGCGCGGCCCATGGGATTCGTGGCGACGGACTATTCGCTCGCCATCTGGTCGCTCGGCGATATGGGCCACATGTTCCGGACGGGCGAACTGCCACTCGGCGACCTTTTTTCCGAAGACATGCTGGGCGACGACCTGGAAGCGTGGCTGGCGGAAAGCTGGCTTTTGAAGCGCACCTTCCGCAATTGCGCCGTCATCTCGGGCCTCATCGAAAAACGGCATCCGGGGCAGGAAAAGACGGGACGGCAGATCACCGTTTCGACGGACCTCATCTATGATGTCCTGAGGACGCACGAGCCCGACCATATCTTGCTGCAGGCAACCCGCGCGGATGCGGCCACCGGCCTGCTCGACATCTACCGGCTGGGCGATATGCTGGCGCGGATCAAGGGCCATATCAGGCACCAGGACCTCGACCATATCTCGCCGCTTGCCGTCCCGATCATGCTTGAAATCGGACGCGAATCGGTCAATGGCGAGGCAAGCGACAGCCTGCTGCACGAAGCGGCGGAAACGCTGATCGAGGAAGCGATGGGCGAGAGATGACGCCTTCCGCAGGCACAGGATCCAGCGAAAAGCCCGTCGCGGCGGTGGAAATCGCCGGCGAATGCGGTGTTTGCGATCGAAGCGGCGCGCTCTATCTGCCGGACCACAAGCTTCTCGTCGTCTCCGACCTGCATCTGGAAAAAGGCGCGGCTTACGCCCGACGCGGCCAGCTGATCCCGCCTTACGATACTGTAGAAACGCTGAAGAAACTCGGCTGCGCGATCGCCGCCTATCAGCCCGCCATCGTCATCAGCCTCGGCGACAGTTTCCATGATGGC
>SCRB01000899.1 GCA_004299545.1 Rhizobiaceae bacterium | reverse complement strand
GTGTGCTCTTCCGATCTCCGTGCCGCGCTCGGTCGTGAAACGCATGGTTATGCGCGAGAGTTCGACGGCCGCCGCCGTGGCGGCCGATTTTCGCTCGGTTCGTTCCATGGCGGCGGCTTCCATCGTCGGTTTTCTCCTCAGCCGATCTTCGGTCGCGAGTCTTTCGTCATGTCGAGGATCGCGGTCGTGGCGACGCTATCGAGCTTCGGCGCTCCGGCGGAGAACTGGCCGAGGTCGGCATAGGTATCGATCTGGTGCTGCCAGACGGCCATGTCGAAGCTGGCCCAGCCGTGTTCCTTGGTACGGTCCGTGAATTCATAGGAAAGCATGATCGGCACGGCCGCTAATTCGTCCTTCTTCACAAGGTTCGGATATTCCTTGATGAGCAGATCGACCGCCTTTTCCGGATTGGCCTTGCAATAGGCCCAGCCCTTGCCGGCGGCGCGCAGGAAAGCCGCGATCAGTGCGGCCTTGTTCTTCAGCGTATCCTGCGTCGCGTAATAGGGCAGGCCGTAAAGCTGGATGCCTTCGTCCCAAAGTCTCATGGTCACGTAGTCCGGGCCGAGCATTCTCAGCTGGGTCGTATTCGTCGCCCATCCGGTGATGGCGTCCACCTGGCCGGAAACGAGTGGCATCATATCCGAACCGACAATGACCTTCTTCACCTTGTCCTCGGGAATATTGTGCTTCTTCAGGAGCGCGGTGAGTAGGATCTGACCGGTTGCCTGAACGCCGATCTTCTTGCCGATCATGTCTTCAGGCTTGCGGATCGGGTCCTTCGGCAGAGAGAAGAAGGCATAGGGATGCTTTTGCGCCCCGACCGCAAAGCAGGTGACGGGGATGCCATGCGAAGCGGCCAGCATGAGCGACGGACTCGAGGAAACCTGCCCGACTTCATAGCGACCGGAAGCGACGATCGCCACGCCGTCGATGCTTGGGCCGCCCGGCTGGATGGCGAAGTCGATCTTCTCCTCCTCGAAATAGCCGAGACGCTTGGCCGCGACCTCGCCGATCTGGTTGCCACCGGCAATCCAGCCGAGTTGCATGTTGACCGGTTGCGTGCCGCCGGCAGCCATGCCTCGGCTCGTGACGATGGTTGGTAGCGCAAGCGCACCTCCCAGCCCCGCACCGGCCTTCAACAAGTTGCGCCGCGAAATTCGTGTCGCGTTCATTCGATCTCCTCCCGGTTGGCGCGAGACGTTTTCCTCCCACGCGCCTTTGAACTTCCTCATGCAGATGCTTCTGCGACCGCTGCGTATCGCGGCGCGCGGCCGGATGCGGGCGGCTTTCATTCTGAAGCGGGATCACTTTAGGGGTGCAAGGTGCTGTCAGGAAGCATAATGATTCGAGCTAGGTGCTGCCGAAAAGGCATCACTTCATGCGAAGGGGCTTTCCATGCACGCCGCCATACTGCGCTATATCGACCACGTCGCCCGCATGGGTTCCATCCGCCGCGCGGCGAGCGCTCTCCACGTCGCGTCGTCGGCGGTGAACCGGCAGATCCTGAAACTGGAAGCCGATCTCGGCACGCCGCTTTTCGAACGGATCGGCAACGGCGTCCGGCCTACGGCTGCCGGCGAACATGTGATCCGCCATGCGCGGGAGACGCTGGCCAGGTGGCAAAGCACCTGCCTGGAAATCTCCGCCCTTTCGGGCGATATTCATGGCGAGGTCCGGGTGGTGACCATCCCCTCGCCGATCGTCCGTTTGATGCCGCGTGCCGTTACCGAGACCTCGCGCCAGCATCCGCATATCTCTTATCGCATCATCGACGCCGACCCCAACGAACACGCCGAAGAGATGCGGGCGGGGCGGCCTGACGTCGCCGTGCTTTTCATCGACCGGCGCTATCGCGGCTATCAGGTGAAGGCGCGCATCCGCATGCGTCTCGGCGCTGTCATGCGGCCTGATCATCCGCTGGCCAAGCGCAGCGAACTGACGCTGACCGAATGCGCGGCCCATCCCGTGGTCATGCTCAACGATCCGTGGATACTAAACGCCACGGCGGAAGCCGAATTCACCCATTCCGGCGCGCAGTTCAAGGCGCTCGTCGTCACCAATTCGCTCGCCATGACCAAGGAAAGCATCCATGCCGGCCTGGGCATCGGCTTCTTCACGCCGCTCGGCTTCGTCGATGAACTGAAAGCAGGCGAACTTGTCCATGTGCCGCTTGCCGAGCCCGATCTTTCCGCGAGCGAGATCGGCCTTCTGATCCACCGCGATCGCCAGTCCTATCCGGCGGTGCGGGCGCTCGGCGCCAATCTGGTTGCCGAATTCGCCAGCCTGGAAGAGGATTTGGGAAAATTGCACCCGCAGGCTTGAGGGCCGTCCTGAAAAAGGGACGGCATCAGTCGATGCCGCCCTGGTCTCGATCGGGGTTGGCTGCACATGCCGGCCCGTCAATAAGCGATCCTGATCGAAGCGTTGAAGGTCCAGTCGCCGGACCGGGTGTTGCCAGCATCGTTGAGGGCGGCGGCACCGGTGAAGCTGGCCGAGAGGGTGTGGCCGATCGCGTAGTCGAAGCCGAGACCCGTGCTGGCGAGGGTGACATGGTCATGGGCGGCGAAATCGTAGCCGTGGCCGAAATCGACGAAGACGAAGGGCGACAGTTTGTCGGACAGGCCCATGCCTGATTCGGCCAGCGGCGAGAAGGTCGGCAGGCGGATCTCGTTGCGCCAGACAAGGCCGGCGTCGGCAGCGGCATCGTCGATATCGTAGCCGCGGACGGCGTAGAAGCCACCAAGGCCGAGCCGCTCGGTGTCGGGCAGCGCCTTGTCGGCGATCAGGCCCGAGAACTGGCTGACCCAGAAGAAGCCATGCGGCAGGGTCGTGGTGCGGGCGATGTCGATGCCGCCGGTGACATAGGTGGCGTCGGTGACGCGGCCCCCTGTGAAGGCGGTCCAGCCGGCATTGGTGTTGCCGCCGACGACACCGCCGGGATTGGCCTTGATGCGGGCGTCGATGGTGGTGTTGCCGTAGCGGTCGCTGAAGCTACCGGCCCAACCGAGAACGATGTTGAATAAGCCGGCCTCGCCGCTGGCGACATCGACGCCGCCATAGGCGGTCGTGCGCTTCACCCATTTCGGCTCTGCCCCGAAATAGATATCACCCCAGTAGTGGCCGGGCAGGAAATTGGAGATCGCACTGCGATAGAGGATCGGCAGTTCGAAGGTTTCGTTGTCGAAGGAGAACGGGGTACCGGGGGCCAGTTCGTTGGTTTCTACGAAGTTCGGTGCGATCGACAGCGCCTGGCGCGGTAATGTCGGCAGTTCGATGTGCGCGGCATGGCTGATATAGCCCGGATGGGAAACGTCGAGCGAGCCGAGGTCGCCGTCGTGCCAGATCTCTCCCGAACCCGTGAAGCGATAGGAGAACGTCATGTCGTTCAGTTCCGGGATCCATGCGCCGGCGCCCATCGTCCAGCGGTCGCGGCCTGTCGCCCTGGAGCCGGTGTTGGCATAGCCGGCGAAGACCGACCAGGGCTTGTCCTCGGTCACTTTCAAGGTGAAGTCGCTGGCGCCGGTGGCATTGCCCGGCGCGAAGGCCCCCTCGACATGGCGGAACGGGTTACGGTTGAGCCAGTCGAGGTCCTCTTCGAGTGCGCGCGCCTCTATGCGAGAGCCTGGCACCAGCCGCACCTGCCCAGCGAGATTGCGCTCGACAGCGGTTGTATTGCCTTCGACCGTGACCTTGCCGGCATGGAATTCGACCGCGCGCAGTGTCAGCACGCCCGAGGTGATCTCCTGCGGCGGCACGGTGACCGACACGAAAGGAAACCCCGCCGCGCGCCACACGCCTGCGACCGTGCCCTGCATCCGCACGATCAGCGCCCGCGTCAGCGGTTTGCCGATGTAAGGCGAAAGGGCGGAAGCGGCCGCTGCCGGATCGATGCCCGGCACGTTGCCGACCGTAACGCCACGCTGTGCGTGCGCCGGCACCTTCTCGTCCTGGCCGATCAGCCGCACGCCCGCGACAGAGACGCCGAGCGGCGTGTCGTCGCCCTTGCCGTAGTCCTGCTCACCCACCGAAATGGAGGCCGGACCCGGCATTGTCCGCTCGGGAAGATTGCGCTCCAGCGCCGACTGCGCGAAGGCCGGCAGCGACAGGACAGGCAGGAGAAGAAGTGCGGCCACGAGCCTCGATGCACAACCGGGGGCAAAACCGGAGGCAAGGCCTGATACGCTCCCCGGCGCAGGTCTCGCAGGCCGGATGCGCGGCGATGCGCCCTTGATGATCGTCTTCGCCATTCCGGGGTTCCTAATGTGTCACGTCGATGTTGGGACCAAGGTTGCGGTTCGCCGGACTGACATAGGCGGCGCAAGCCGGACCGAGAATGCCCGTCACGCAGGCCCCATTCTCCGAGAAGGCGGACAGATGCAGCGGCGCCTCGTCGCCTTGCGGCTGTTCGAGCGTCTCGGAGCCGGTGTACTGAGCCGGTCCGATGGTGAAAATCCCCGGCACGAAGCCCAGTGCATAGTTCACATCGGCGGCGAGCGAGCCCTGGTCTATGGCATAGCTGCCGGCAGTCTCGCCCGCCGCGCGCGCGAGACTGCCGC
>SCRB01000898.1 GCA_004299545.1 Rhizobiaceae bacterium | reverse complement strand
CCGCCATTTCGGTCAGCGTCAGGCCGGCTGGATTTGCAGCCAGTATCTCCATGACGGCCAGACCTTTCGCAAGCGAACCGACGTGGTCGCGTGTCGAATCGACCCCTACGATTGACTCGGTTTCCATCTTCATCTAGGAAGTATCGCATATAAAACATTTGTTCGCAATCCGAACTTTGTGGTGCTATGGCGATGAACGTGGTTTGGCCTGATATCAAGGCGGCGATAGCCGACATTGAGGACGGATCGTCGGTCATGATCGGTGGATTCGGCGGTGCGGGCGCCCCGATCGAACTCATCGGTGCGTTGATCGAGCGTTACAGGAAAACAGGGTCGCCCGGATCGCTCACGGTCGTCAACAACAATGCCGGCAACGGCGCTGTCGGTATCGCCGCAATGATTGATGCCGGCATGGTTGCCAAAATGGTGTGCTCGTTCCCGCGCTCGTCCGACCCGAAGGCCTTTACCGAACGCTACCTCGCCGGCAGGATCGAACTGGAACTGGTGCCGCAAGGCACCCTTGCCGAGCGCATCCGTGCCGCCGGCGCCGGCATACCGGCCTTTTACACGCCGACGAGTTATGGCACGCAACTGGCGGAGGGTAAGCCGATCGCCGAATTCGACGGCAGGTATTATGTGCAGGAGCGCTGGCTCAAAGCCGACGTGGCGCTGATCAAGGCGGAGCTTGCTGATCGCACGGGCAATCTCACCTATAACAAGGCGGCACGCAACTTCGCGCCGCTGATGGCGATGGCGGCAGCCACCACAATCGTCCAGGCAAAACGGATCGTCGAGCCGGGCGGCATCGATCCGGAGCATGTCGTCACTCCGGGCATATTCGTCGACCGGATCGTCGAGGTAGCCGATCCCAGGCAGGAAGAGGTTCTGTTGCGCGAAGGAGCGAGGCAATGAGCGCCAAGCTGAGCAATGCGCAGATCGCGTGGCGTGCGGCGCAGGACATCCCGGATGGCGCCTATGTCAATCTCGGCATCGGCTTTCCTGAAATGGTGGCCAAGTTCAAGCCCGAGGGCCGAGAGGTCGTCTATCATACCGAAAACGGCATTCTCGGTTTTGGCGAAGCGCCACCGCCTGGAGAGGAAGATTGGGATCTGATCAATGCCGGCAAGAAGCCGGTGACGCTCAAGCCGGGCGCGGCGTTCTTCCATCATGCGGATTCGTTCGCGATGGTGCGTGGCGGCCATCTCGATGTCGCGATCCTCGGTGCCTATGAGGTGGCGGAAAACGGCGACCTCGCCAACTGGAGCACGGGTCCGGGTTCGGTTCCGGCGGTCGGCGGCGCAATGGATCTCGTCCATGGCGCCAGACGGGTCGCCGTCATCACCGATCACGTCACGAAGAACGGCAAGCCGAAACTGGTGACGAAATGCAGCCTGCCGCTGACCGGTGTCGGTTGCGTGACAAGGGTCTATACCAGCCTCGCCGTCGTCGATATCGTGGATGCGTGCTTTGTCCTGCGCGAGAAACTGCCGGGTATGAGCCTCGACGAATTGCAAGGCTTGACCGGAGCAGTGCTCGTGGTCGAAGGCGGCATCGGGGATCTGATTGTTCCGGAGGTTTGAAATGGCCGAGGCTTTCATCTGCGACTATATCCGCACGCCGATCGGCCGCTTCGGCGGTGCGCTCTCTTCTGTCCGTGCAGACGATCTCGGGGCTATTCCGATGAAGGCGCTGATCGAGCGCAACAAGGCCGTCGACTGGGGTGCCGTGGACGACGTGCTCTATGGCTGCGCCAACCATGCGGGCGAGGACAACCGCAATGTCGCGCGCATGGCCCTTTTGCTGGCGGGCCTGCCGAAGGAGGTGCCCGGCGCGACCATCAACCGCCTCTGCGGTTCCGGCATGGACGCGTTGATTTCCGCGGCGCGCGCCATCAAGGCGGGCGAGGCCGATATCATGATCGCCGGCGGCGTCGAGTCGATGTCGCGCGCGCCCTTTGTCATGCCCAAGGCCGACGCCGCCTTTTCCCGTAAGGCGGAGATTTACGACACCACCATCGGCTGGCGGTTCGTCAATCCGCTGATGAAAAAGCAGTACGGCATCGATTCCATGCCCGAAACGGGCGAGAACGTGGCGGAGCAGTTCAACGTTTCGCGTGCAGATCAGGATGCCTTTGCCGCCCGCAGCCAGGAAAAGGCTATTGCCGCGCAGGAGAACGGGCGACTGGCGAAGGAGATCGTTCCCGTCACCATACCCCAACGCAAGGGTGAACCGATTATCGTCTCGAACGACGAGCACCCGCGCCCCGGCACGACCGCCGAAATCCTTGCCAGGCTGCCGACGCCGTTCAGGAAGGAAGGCGGCACGGTGACGGCCGGCAATGCGTCCGGCGTCAATGACGGCGCGGCGGCGCTCATCGTTGCCTCCGAGGCTGCCGCCGCCAGGTATGGCCTCACACCCATCGCCCGCATCCTCGGTGGAGCGACCGCGGGTGTGGAACCGCGCATCATGGGCTTCGGCCCGTCGCCGGCGACCAGGAAGCTTTGTGCGCGGCTTGGCCTGACGCCTGCCGATTTCGACGTCATCGAACTCAACGAAGCCTTTGCCTCCCAAGGCATCGCGGTGCTCCGCGACCTCGGCGTTCCCGAGGACGGAGGCCATGTCAACCCGAATGGTGGTGCGATTGCGCTCGGCCACCCGCTCGGCATGTCGGGCGCGCGCATTGCCGGCACGGCCGCGCTCGAACTGATGTTGCGACGCGGGACGCTGGCGCTCGCCACCATGTGCATCGGCGTCGGCCAGGGGATCGCCGTGGTGCTGGAGAGGGTTTGACCCTCAGTCGGCGGTCCAGTCCTCGATGGCCAACCCCGGCACGAAGCGAAAAGCTCTATCGTTTGTGACCAATGTAGCCTTGGCTTCGAGCGCATGCGCGGCGATCAGCAGGTCAAGGGGGGCAAGCGATTTGCCTGATTGTTCCATTTGCGTGCGCAATTCGGCGTAGCTGCTTGCTGTGTCAATCGTCCACGGAAGTATTTCAGCTTCCGCAAAGAGTGCAGCGATTGCTCGTTCAAGCCTGATCGCGCCGGGCTTCCGACTCAAGCCATACCAGATCTCCGCGCAGGAAATGCAAGAGATGAGCACTTCGCCGGATAGCCGCTGAGTTATCATTTGAAGCGCTCTCGGGGAACGCCCCGACGCCGCATAGCTGATCGTGTTCGTGTCGAGCAGATATTGTGCGTTCATTCGAAGGGATCACGATCATGCGAGCGCCTATCGCGCCATGGGAATCCCTCGGGAATGTCTTCTGGTTTAATTTGGCTGACTGCCTCAAGAAATCGGTTCCAGTTTCCCGTCCGCTGGGGCCTAGGAGACAAGATGACTTCGCCCGGATTCGGCCCCGGCCTGAACTCGACTTCTGTTCCCTCGAAGCGGAATTCGGCCGGGATACGTACGGCCTGACTGCGGCCGTTCATGAACAGCTTGCCAAGGGCGGCAGGTTTTGGCATGCGAGGCTTTTCGTTCATGTTTCGCCTCCGACGATGATCTATACCATGATATATACCATCCTGACGTGAACTGCAAAGCCTATGCTGGCCCACCCCGCCTCATCCGCACCGGCGCCTTTCCGAATGCGCGCGAAAATGCCCGCGAAAAGGCAGCGGCTGACGAGAATCCTGTGCGCGCGGCGATGTCCGCCATCGGCTCACGTGTGTCGAGGACGAGACGGCGGGCCGCATTGAGACGTAAACGGAGGCAATACGCGCCGGGGGTCTCGCCGATCGATTTCAGGAAGGTTTTCTCCAGCGTCCGCGCGGTCACGCCGGTCCGCTTCGCGATTGCGGCGACGGTGAGCGGCCTGTCTATATGCGCTTCCATCAGGCGGATCGCCTGGGCAAGGCGCGGGTCGTAGCCGTCGAGACGACCGAGTGACACGAGCGGTTGCGCATCGCTCGATGCGTGTGCCTGATCGTAGATGAAGACGCTCGCGACATCGAGCGCCACGGCCATGCCGAGACGCGCGCGGATCAGATGCAGCATGAAATCGAAGGTGGGCGACGCGCCGCCCGTCGTGAAAGCCGGTCCGTCGATGACGTAACGGTCGCGCCGCACATCCGTCCCGGGAAAGGCGGAGGCGAAGTCCTCCATATCTTCCCAATGGGTCGTCGCGGCACGCCCCTCAAGCAGGCCGGTTCGGGCGATGAGCCATGTTCCCGCCTCGATACCGCCATAGGCTTCGGCCGACCGCGCGGCTCGCCTTATGGCTGCGATCTGCGTCGAACTTGCCTGGCTGCGGGCGCCGAAACCGCCAATTACCGCAAACATGTCGGTCTGTGCGCCGGCGTCGAAGCGGCCATGGACGGCGACCGGCAACCCGCTGGTGGTTTCGGGAGGGCTGCCGTCGATCGAAACGATCCTCCAGTCGAAGTGGGCTTCCCCGACGATCCTGTTTGCGGCCCGAAGCGGATCGACGGCCGACGCGACGCACATGATGGACGCACCCGGAAAAAGAAGAAACGTCACCCGGAGCGGATCGCGCCGGGGTTGGAAGATGGAGGGCTTTTCGCTTTTTGGCATTCAAGCTTCGTAAATTGCAAATCAAAGGTTGGCAAACGAGGCATGCTTGGTCCGTTCCCCGGAGGAGAAAAGAATGCCGCTCACCATGAACCGCGAGGTCTTCATCACCTGTGCCGTGA
>SCRB01000088.1 GCA_004299545.1 Rhizobiaceae bacterium | reverse complement strand
ACGGTGGACCCAATCTTCGCGGCGCTATGGACGGTCGGCGCAATTGCGGCGATAGGTGCGGCGTGGCTGGCAAAATTCCACCGCCTCGCGGCGCTCATCCTCCTTGGCGGCGCCGGCCTCGTCACCTGCATCACCTTCGTCTGGCTTTCAGCACCCGACCTCGCCCTGACGCAGCTGCTCGTCGAGGCCGTCACCACCGTCCTTATCCTGCTTGGACTGCGGTGGCTGCCGAAGCGCTTTCCCGGCGAGATGCCCGAGACATCGACGCCGGGGGTCACGATGCGCCGCGCGCGCGACCTCGCACTCTCGGTTCTGGCCGGCACCGGAATGACGCTGGCCGCCTATGCCGTCATGGCGCGTCCAGCGCCGAATGATGGTATTTCGTCCTTCTTCCTGAAGAATGCCTATACCGGCGGCGGCGGCCACAACGTGGTGAACGTCATTCTGGTCGATTTCCGCGGCTTCGATACCTTCGGCGAGATCACCGTTCTGGCGATCGTCGCACTCACCGTCTTCGCGCTTCTGCGCCGTTTCCGGCCGGCGCCCGACAGCATCCCGCAACCGGAGCAGCAGCGCATCCAGACCTCCTTCGACGAGGCACGGCCGGATCGCAAGCCGGGCGATACGGTCAGCGAATATCTGCTCGTCCCCTCGGTGATCATGCAATGGCTGTTCCCCGTCATCATCGTGTTCGCGGCCTATCTTTTCCTTCGCGGACATGATCTTCCCGGGGGCGGTTTCGTCGCCGGCATCGCCATGGCGGCGGCCTTCATCCTGCAATATATGGCAGCCGGCACCAGATCGGTCGAAGCGCGGCTGAGGGTGCTTCCGGTGAAATGGATGGGCGTCGGGCTGCTGCTGGCCACCGCGGCGGGCGTCGGGTCGTGGCTCTTCGGCTACCCGTTCCTCACCTCGCATTCGGCCGAAGTCGATTTGCCGATCATCGGGAAAATCCATGTTGCAAGCGCCATAGCGTTCGACCTCGGTGTCTTCGCCCTCGTCATGGGCGCGACGGTGCTGATGCTGATTGCGCTCGCTCACCAATCGATCCGCAGCCTTCGCGCCGCGAAAACCGCGACCGGAGCAGAGGAGGCTGACCGATGGAACTGACGCTCGCCATCGGCATCGGCGTCCTCGTGGGTTCGGGCGTCTGGCTGCTTCTGCGGCCGCGCACCTATCAGGTCATCATCGGGCTTTCGCTCATCGCCTATGGCGTCAACCTGTTCATCTTTTCGATGGGCCGGCTGCGTGCGGGCCAGCCACCCATCCTTGAGGGGACGGCCGATCCCACCGCTTATGCCGATCCGGTGCCACAGGCGCTTGTGCTGACCGCGATCGTCATCGGCTTCGCAACGACGGCGCTCTTTCTCGTGGTGCTTTTGGTCTCGCGCGGCCTGACCGGAAGCGACCATGTCGACGGCAAGGAGCCGCGCTGATGCGGCTTGCCGACCACCTCGTCATCGTTCCGGTCATCCTGCCGCTCGTCACAGGCGCGTTCCTGCTTTTCTTCGACGAGCGCCGCCGTGGGTTCAAGGCGGCGGTGAACCTTTGCTCGACAGCCCTTCTTGTCGCGACTGCAGTGGTCCTGCTCAATCACGCGGACGCCTCCGGCGTCACGACCGCCGTCTACCTGGTTGGCAACTGGCCGGCTCCCTTCGGCATCGCCCTGGTGCTCGACCGTCTCTCGGCACTTATGCTGTTGCTCGCGAGCGTCCTGGCGCTGGCGTCGTTGGTGTTCTCGCTCGCTCGCTGGCACAGGGCCGGGCCGCATTTCCACACGCTCTTCCAACTCCTTCTGATGGGGGTCGACGGTGCCTTCCTCACTGGCGACCTGTTCAATCTCTTCGTCTTTTTCGAGATCCTGCTCGCGGCCTCCTACGGTCTTGTCCTTCATGGCGCCAATCCGTTCCGGGTGCGGGCGGGGATGCACTACATCGTCATCAACCTTGCTGCTTCGTCGCTGTTCCTGATCGGCGTCGCGCTCGTCTATGGCGTCACCGGCACGCTAAACATGGCCGACCTCGCCGTCCGCATCCCGGCCGTGCCGCCCGATCGACAGGCGCTTGTGGAGGCCGGGGGCGCCCTGCTCGGCGTCGCCTTCCTGGTCAAGGCCGGCATGTGGCCGCTCAGCTTCTGGCTTCCTAACGCCTATATGGCGGCCGCCGCACCCGTTGCCGCCGTCTTCGCGATCCTGAGCAAGGTCGGGATCTATGTGCTGCTCCGCCTGTCGCCGCTCCTGTTCGGCACAGGCGCCGGAGCGATGGCCAGCTTCGGCGACGAATGGCTGCTCGTCGGCGGGATGGCGACCATCGCTTTCGGCGCGATCGGCATCCTCGCCTCGCAGGCGCTAGGCCGGCTTGCGGGTTACTACATACTCGTCTCCTCTGGCACGCTGCTTGCCGCCATCGGCGTGGCCGACATCGCGGTGACGTCCGGCGCGCTCTATTATCTCGTCAGTTCGACACTGACGATCGGAGCGTTCTTTCTCCTCATCGAACTGGTCGAGCGGGCGCGAGACCCTGCCGCGGCCGTTCTATCGGTGACGATGGAGGCGTATGGCGACGAAGAAGACGAAGAAGAGCCCGAAGAGGAGGTCGGCATCGCCATTCCCGGTACGCTGGCGGCGCTTGGAGCCTGTTTCGGCGTCTGCGCCCTGCTCATCGCCGGGCTGCCACCCTTATCTGGCTTCATCGGCAAATTTGCGCTTGTCGCTGCCCTGTTCAACCTGACGGCGACCGGCAGCACGGTTCCGGCAACGGCGTGGATTCTTGCCGCCCTTTTGCTGATCGCCGGTTTCGCGGCGCTGCTGGCGATGATGCGCGAAGGCATCCGCACATTCTGGGCGCCGCTCGAAGTGATCGTGCCACGCGTGCGCGTCATCGAGATCGCACCCGTCGCCGCGCTCCTTTGCCTTACCGCCGTGCTCAGCGTCGGGGGCGGGCCAGCCATGCGCTATATGGACGCCACGGCACGCGCCCTGCATGCGCCGCAAGCCTATATCGGCGCGGTGCTTTCGACGCCTGCCCGCACCGCGGCGCCGGAAGCGCGGCCATGACCCGCCTGCTCCCCTACCCGCTGCTTGCGCTTTCGTTGCTCGTCATGTGGCTGCTTCTGAACGGCATCTCGGCCGGCCATGTCGTTCTCGGTGTCATCGTCGCGCTCGCCGCATCCCGCCTCATGGCCGCCCTGCAGCCGGAAAAGCCAAGTCTGAAGCGCTGGAGCAGGATTCCACGGCTCGTCCTGCTCGTGATGGCCGACATCGCGCGCTCCAACATCGCCGTTGCCCACATCATCCTTCGAGGCGGACACGGAAAGGGGGTAGCTGGCTTCGTCGTCATCCCGCTCGAACTGCGCGACCGGACGGCACTTGCGATCCTCGCATGCATCATATCGAGCACGCCGGGAACGGCCTGGGTCGAATATCATCCGGGAAGCGGGCGGCTGCGCATCCATGTGCTGGATCTCGTCGAGGAACAATACTGGATCGACCAGATCAAGCGGCGGTACGAATCACTGCTTTTGGAGATCTTCGAATGAGCGGCATCATCCTCGCCTCGGCCGTCACTCTTTCGCAGTTCTTCCTCGTCGCGGCGATGGCCTGCATGCTCTATCGTCTTGTTCGGGGGCCGCGGGCGCAGGACCGCGTCTTGTGCTTCGACGCACTCTACATCGACGGTATGCTTCTCCTTCTGACCGTCGGTATCCGTACCGGCAGTACGCTCTATTTCGAGGCGGCGCTCGCCATCGCACTCCTCGGCTTCGTCTCGTCCGTCGCGCTCGCCAAATTCCTCATGCGCGGCGAGGTGATCGAATGAACGCCGACCTGCCAGTCTGGGCGGCGTTACTCGTCGCCTTTTTCCTCATTCTCGGCTCCGGCCTGACCCTGATCGGCGCCATCGGCGCCGTGCGCTTGAAAAGCTTCTACCAGCGCGTCCACGCGCCGACATTAGGCACGACCTGGGGCACAGGCGGCATCCTCATCGCCTCGATGATCTTCTTCTCCGTGACAAAGGAACGCCTGGTGCTGCATGAGGTACTCATCGCCGCGTTCGTGACCGTCACGACGCCGGTAACGCTGATGTTGCTGGCGCGCGCCGCTCTTTATCGCGACCGCAGCGAGGGCGTCGTCGATACGCCGGGCTTCGATGGGCCGCCAGAGGACGATGCGCTCGATTGAACGCATCATGCTCCTATCTCCTTGTTTTACGCAATTCCGGACGCAAAACCGCAATGCACTTTTGCTGTAATTGCTTTAATGCGCGCGGCTCTCGGCGGAAAGCCCGGCATCGCGCGGCTTGACGCCGGCGGCCTGCTCGCAGCGCTCCAGATGCTTCTCCAGCGCCTGGTTCGACAGCACCGCGCTGATCGTGGTGATGTCGCGCCCCTGATGGGCCGGCATCTGCTGGATTTCCTTCAGCCGTTCCAGAAGTGCCAGTCGGGTCATGAAACTCCCTCCTTCGAAGATTCGGGATTACACTGTGGCGAGGCCGTCAGGCGGCCTTCTTGCCGGCGTCGAACGGGATCTCTATATCGACGGCGAGCGTCGAAACCTTGGCGCCGCGTTCCATCTTGACGTTGACCTTATCCTGATCGATCTTCACGTGCTTCGCGATCACGCGGAGAATTTCGTCACGCAGCTTGCTGACCAGATCGCGATCGCCGACCGACGCGCGCTCATGGGCAAGCAGAACCTGCAAACGCTCGCGCGCGGCAGGGGCCGATTGGGGCCGGGAAAAGAAACCGAGCAGGTTCATGCCGCTTTCCTCCCGAAGAACTTGCCGAAAAAGCCGCGCTTCTCGCCGGGAACGGTGACGGGGAGCGCATCGCCTTTCAGCCGGCGCACGGCGTCGAAATAGGCGCGGGCCGGCGAACTGTTGGTGTCCGCGAGCGTGACCGGCGAGCCGATATTGGATGCGCGCAGCACATCCATGCTTTCGGGGATGATGCCGAGCAGCGGGATCGACAGGATTTCGAGGACGTCCTCCACCTTCAGCATGTCGCCGCGATCGGCACGCGCGGGATCGTAGCGGGTGAGAAGCAGATGCTTCTCCATGCGCTCGCCCTTCTCCGCCTTCAATGTCTTGGAATCGAGCAGGCCGATGATACGGTCGGAATCACGCACCGAGGAGACTTCCGGATTGGTCACGACGATGGCAACGTCGGCATGGCGCATGGCGAGCGTCGCGCCGCGCTCGATCCCCGCCGGGCTGTCACAGATCACCCAGTCGAAAGCCTTCTTGAGAGCGACGATGACCTTCTCCACGCCTTCGGGCGTGAGATTGTCCTTGTCGCGCGTTTGCGAAGCCGGCAACAGGTAGAGCGTTTCGACCCGTTTGTCGCGGATCAGCGCCTGGGTAAGTTTGGCTTCGCCCTGGATCACGTTGACGATGTCATAGACCACCCGCCTTTCGGCGCCCATGACAAGGTCGAGATTGCGCAGCCCGACATCGAAATCCACCACCGCGACCTTCTCGCCATTCTGTGCCAGCGCGGCTCCCAATGCGGCGGCGGACGTGGTCTTGCCCACGCCGCCCTTGCCCGATGTTACGACGATTACCTTGCCCATGAACCTCTCCTTGTCTGGACACGCCCGCGGCTCAGCCGAGTGTCCCCGCCCTGATGGATTCGCCCTCGAGCCAGATCTGGACGGCCTTGCCGCGCAGGACCTGCTCCATATCCTCGGCGGTCTTGTAGAAGCCGTCGATGGCAATCAGTTCCGCTTCGAGCCTGCGGCAGAAGATGCGCGCCGCCGCGTTGCCGGGTGTCCCGGCCATCGCCCTGCCCCGCAGCGTGCCGTAAATGTGGATCGATCCGCCCGCGACGATCTCGGCGCCCGAGGCGACGGAGCCGACGACGGTCACGTCGCCTTCAGGAAAGAAAAGCGACTGGCCGGAACGCACAGGTTCGGTGATGACGAGCGAGGATTTGGCTGTCGCCGGCAGCGGCGCGGCAGGCGTTGTGCCGATCACCGGCTCCGGCCTTGCGGCCCCGGCGCCCTCCTCGGCGGACGGCATTTCGAAATCGGAAGCCGGGCGGCCGTCGCTCATCGCCGGCGGAAGGTCGGCGCCCAGTAAGGACGGGCGCGCGCCCTCGATACCCATGATGCGGACGTTTCGTGTCCCCAATTGTTCGACGAGCCCGCGAAGCTCCGTCTTGTCGATGTCGAGACCGTCGACGTCGAGCACGACCGGGCGGCGCAGGAAGAATCCGGCGGAACGGGCGGCGAGATCATCGAGTCGCACCAGCCAGTCCTCGAAAGGCAGTTCGGGGCTGAGCGCGAGCGCGAGGAAGGAGCGCCCCTTCAGGCGGATCGGCCGGGGTTGCGTTAACATGTCGGTCATCTTGGTAAATTTTCGGTTGCTTCGGTGTATCGAGAAAATGGTTAACAAGAGGTTAACTCTCGATAGCGGCCAACGAAAAAGTGCGCCCGAAAATTGGATGACCTACCCGACCATGACCTCGCTCTTCACCCGGCCCCGATACGCCCTGCCTATGCCTCCTGTTTGCGAGCCAGCACGAAATCGTGTTCCACCTCGAAGAACGCCCCTCGAAGCCGAGTTGTTTCGCGAGCGCCGGATCTTCGACCCTCTTGAACTCGGCAAGCAGGCTTTCCTTCACGCCGAACACCGCGTCCGACTCGATATAGGGATCGCCCGGATCGAAGATGTCGAGCCAGCCCATAAATGGATGCGGGCGCTTGCAGGATAGCCGGCGTTCTCGTCATGGGCCCTGATCCTAATCCTCTGCGAAGGGAGCCGGGATGCCCTCGGGCAAAGGAACGTTGAACGCGTTGATCGTCATGGAGATCAATGTGTAATAGCCGAGCAAACCGACCAGTTCGACAACGCCCGCGGGGGAGAGGGCCGCGCATGCGCGCTGGTACGTGGCATCGCTTACAGCATGGTTCTCCTGGAGCTCCCTGGAAAAGCCGTAGACGAGCGCTTCGTCTTCCAAGACGAAGCCGGGTTTCATCCCCCGCCTGATCGCGTCCACGGCCTCCTCCGAAACCCCGCTGCGGATGGCGATCGGCGCATGAACGGCCCACTCGAAACCCGCCTTCCAGAAGGCGCCGGTCACGAGAATGGCCAATTCCGAGAGGCGCGGCGGAAGAGAGGTGCCGTAGCGGCAGAAGGCGCCGAGCGCCTGCGCCTTGTCGGCCAGTTCCGCGGATTGCAGCCAGACGCGAAGCGGTCCCTCGACGATGCCACGCGGCCCGGAACGGATGGCATCGAAGACCTGTCGCTGTGCCGGCGACAGGCTCGTTTCTTCCAGGAGCGGCGGACGGGGAAAGTCAGTCATTGCGGGTCTCCACTTGCGGATTTTCGATGGACCGCCCTCCCCGTCGTGCTATGCCCTTTGCATCCCATTTGTACCAGCCGCGAGAGCAAATGTCGGAACCAAACCACTTGGAGGGAACACGATGGTAACCGGGCAGGGCGTTGACATTGCCTTTTCTCCCCTCGCCGATCTGAGCCGGGCACTCGTAGCCGGCGAAGTCACCTCGGGCAAGATTGTCGAATGCCTGCTCGAACGGATCGCCGCGTATGACCGCGGGCTTCATGCGTTCGTCGACGTGTTCAGTGACAGCGCGCGGGCGGCGGCGCGCGAAGCGGACGAAAGGCGAAAGAAAGGCGCCGTCAAAGGACCGCTCGACGGCATACCTTTCGGCGTCAAGGATCTGTTCGACATTGCCGGCTATCCAACCGCTGCCGGCTCCAAAGCGTTGCCCCTGGAGCCCGCCCCGCGCACGGCAACGGCGGTCGAGCGGCTTACGGCGCAAGGCATGATTGCTCTCGGCAAAACGCAGACGGTCGAATTCGCCTTTGGCGGCTGGGGGACGAACCCGGTCTGCGGCACGCCGGTCAACCCGCGTGACCGCACGACGCCGCGCGTACCGGGCGGTTCGTCGAGCGGCTCCGGTGTGGCAGTCGCCGGCGGCCTGGTACCCGCCGCGCTCGGCACCGATACCGGCGGTTCGGTACGCAATCCGTCCTCGATGTGTGGCACAGTGGGGCTCAAGACCTCGCGCGGCCTGATCGGCCGAGGCGGCCTGCTGCCGCTCGCAACGAGCTTCGATACCGTCGGCCCGCTTGCGCGCTCGGTCGAGGACGCCGCCTTGCTGCTCGCCGCGCTGCAAGGCCATGATCCCGACGATCCGGCAACATTCGGCATCAAACCCGCCGATCCGATGGCCGGGCTCGGTGAAGGCGTCTCTGGCCTCAGGCTGTTCGTCCCTTCTCCGCGCGACCTGCAGGTGGTCGAGCCTGCCGTTCTCCGCGGTTTTCGTGCCGCGGTCGCCGAACTGGAAGCACTTGGTGCGGTCATTGAGGAAAAGGCAATGCCGCAGCCGCCGGAAGTCTACATGGTCCACGCCGGCGATATCATGGCCGCGGAGGCGTGGCACCATTTGCGCCCCTATGCCGCCGCACCGGAGAGCGTGGTCGATCCCGCCATCCGCGCTCGCGTCTCCAAGGGGCGGCGGTTCGATATCGGCGCCTATCTCGACATGATGGAAGGACGCCGGCGCACGCAGTCGGAATTCAGCCGCTATCTCGAAGGTGCCGATGCGCTGCTGACGCCGACGGCACCCATTACCGCGCCTCCGATCGAAGGGATCGACGAGAGCGTGACACCGCTCGGCACCTTTACCCGCTTCGTCAACCTCATGGACATGGCGGCGCTCAGCGTGCCGATCGGCCTCGCGAAGGGCCTGCCGACGGCGCTGCAGATCGCGGTGCGTCGCTTCGACGATCCGCTGGCGCTCAGGATCGGGCGCGCGCTCGAAATCCATCGCGGCGGGCTTTTCATGCCACCGCCCGGCTTCGAATAGCGAAAGCGTCGCGCGCCCGGAGCACGAAGCGATCAGGCGGCATCGCGCCATGTTCCTTTTCCTTTGTCCTGCATGGTTTTTTCGGAAGGCCGCCCCCTCTTTTCCGGATCATGCTCTATTCGCCGCTCGCATAAAGCCAGCGCGCCACGAGCGCGTCCGTATCGGTGCCGAAATCCTCGCGCGCGCCTTCGGAGAAGATGCTGCCCGTTTTCACGACGTAGACATAGTCGGTGATGGCGAGGGCGGCGCGAATGTCCTGATCGACCAGCAGCACGGCCTTGCCGAGGTCCCTGGCGAGGCTTTCGACGATCTCGTAGATCGTGCCGCTCGTCTGCGGGTCGACGCCCGCCGTTGGCTCGTCGATGAGATAGACGGAGGGATCCGCCATCAGGCTGCGGGCGATCTCGACCTGACGCTGCTGGCCTCCCGATAGTTGGCCTGCCTGCTGGCCGCGTTTCTCGTGGATGACGGGAAAGCGCCGGTAGACGTCATCAAGCTTGGCGGCGATGACGGCTTTCTTCGGCTTTGTATGCCAGAGGCCGAGTTTCAGGTTCGATTCGACGGAGAGATAGGGAAACAGGCTCGGTCGCTGCGGCAGATAGGCAACGCCGAGGCCGAGCATGCGGTAGGGAGCGCTCCCGGTGATCTCTTTTTCTCCCATGCGAACGGTGCCGCTGTTCGGTTTGAGGAAACCAAACATTGCCTTCAGGAGGGTCGATTTGCCCGTGCCGTTCGGTCCGACGACACAGGAGACGCGGCCCGGCCAGACCTTCACCGAAATATCGCGCAGGATGTTGATGTCCTCGGTATAGCCGGCGACCAGATGCTCGCAGGAAAGAAACGGCGATGCGTCGGGCCAGAGCGGAGGCGAGGCGAGAGCGGCTTCGGTCATCGTTGCCTCAATGCCTCTCTTCATGCTTTGGCCGGGCGCCGGTATAGGCGCGCACGACTTCGGGATCCTGGAGCACCTCGGCGACGGCGCCGTCGGCGATCTTTCGGCCCCGTGTCATGACGATGGTGCGGCTGACGACCGATCGGATCGCCTC
>SCRB01000897.1 GCA_004299545.1 Rhizobiaceae bacterium | reverse complement strand
CGACGATGAAGATTTCGGATTTCGCCGGGTCCCGCTCCTGGCAGTCGGCAAGCTTGCCCGGCAGCGAGGTGATGTCGAGCGCACCCTTGCGACGGGTGAGTTCGCGCGCCTTGCGCGCGGCCTCGCGCGCGGCGGCGGCCTCGACGATCTTTCCGACAAGGACCTTCGCCTCGGCGGGATGCTCTTCCAGCCACGTGCCCAGCGCGTCATTGACGAGACCTTCAACCACCGGGCGCACCTCGGAGGAGACGAGCTTGTCCTTCGTCTGTGAAGAAAATTTCGGGTCCGGCACCTTGACCGACAGAACCGCCGTCAGGCCCTCGCGGCAATCGTCGCCTGTCAGCGTCACCTTCTCCTTCCTGGTCAGGCCCGAACTCTCGCCATAGCCGGTCATCTGGCGCGTCAGCGCGCCGCGAAAGCCGGCCAGATGCGTGCCACCGTCCCGCTGGGGGATGTTGTTGGTGAAGGCCAGAACGTTCTCGTGATAGCTGTCGTTCCACCACATCGCCACTTCGACGGTGATGCCGTCACGCTCGCGCGAAATGGCGATCGGCTCGGCGATCAAAGGCTTCTTTGCCTTGTCGAGGTATTTGACGAATTCGATCAGGCCGCCTTCATAATGCAGTTCCTGCCGCTTCAGATCCGCATGGCGCTTGTCGGCCAGGACGATCCGGACGCCCGAATTCAGGAAAGCAAGCTCACGCAGGCGGTGTTCCAGCGTTTCATAGTCGAATTCGACCATGGTAAATGTCTCCGGCGAAGGCAAAAAGGTCACTTCCGTGCCGCTTCGCCCCTCATAGGTACCGGGCTTTTTATCCTGCACATAGGTTCCGGTGACGGCGAGGGGGCCGTCCGGATCTCCATGGGTAAAGCTCATCTCATGGATCCTGCCATCACGGCGAACCCTGAGCTTCAGCGAGGTCGAGAGCGCGTTGACAACGGAGACACCGACGCCGTGCAGGCCGCCGGAAACCTTGTAGGAATTCTGGTCGAACTTTCCGCCGGCATGAAGCTGGGTCATGATGACCTCGGCTGCGGAAACACCCTCGGTAGGGTGCACGTCAGTCGGAATGCCGCGCCCATTGTCGATGACGGTACAGGAGCCGTCGGGATTGAGGATCACCGAAACGAGGTCGGCATGGCCGGCCAGAGACTCGTCGATGGCGTTGTCCACCACCTCATAAACCATATGATGAAGGCCGGAGCCGTCATCCGTGTCGCCAATATACATGCCCGGCCGCTTGCGAACGGCATCGAGGCCCTTCAGGACCTTGATCGATTCCGCGCCGTAGTCGCCGCCGGCAACGGGAGAGGTTTCGGGCGTATCGCTCATGAACGTCTTTCGTTTTTCATGCTTTGGAAATGCGCGAGACATATCCCCGGCCGCATGGCCCGAATCACGCACGGAATGATAGTTGGAATATAGGCATTCTGACGCTTTTTTCCAAATTTGCAGGCCGATCCGGCCCCTCTTTTCCGCCGGGGCGGCCGTCTTGCGATTTTTCCACTCTGCCGCTTGGCGGGCGGCTCATCTTGCGATAATTTGCAATGCACCGGGGATGGAGTTCCCCCGAGGGTCCCCCTGAACCGCCGAGAGGCTGATGACTCCTGCCAGGACGCGTCGCGTCGGCGGGAGCACTGCCGGTGGGCGCGTCACCAAAGTCGCTTGCATGGGCAAGGAGGCTGGAGACGTGACCATATGGGCAACGGCCGCACCGGCGGTGAGCGCTTCTTTTCTCGCTTCGCTGGTCGAGATGGTCGAGGCGTTCACCATCGTGTTCGCGGTGGGAAGCGTGCGCGGATGGAAGCCGGCGCTGTCTGGCAGCCTCGCAGCGCTCCTCCTGCTTGCAATCCTCATCGCTGTCCTCGGCCCAGGCCTGGGCCACATCCCTCTCACCGTTCTGCAGCTGGTGATCGGTGTTCTCCTGCTTCTGTTCGGGCTGCGCTGGCTGCGCAAGGCGATCCTGCGTGCCGCCGGACTGCTAGCCCTCCACGACGAAGCCTCGGTGTTCGCAAGGGAGGACAGCCGGCTGCGCGCCGCCATGACGCGCGACGAAAGGCAACTCGACTGGATCGCCGGGCTTGCCGCCTTCAAGGCGGTGACGCTTGAGGGCATCGAAGTCGTGTTCATCGTCATCGCCGTCGGCGCCGGCCGCGGACTGGTCGGCTGGGCCGCGCTCGGCGCTTTCGGCGCTTTCCTGCTGGTCCTCGCTATCGGCCTTGCGGTGCGCGGCCCGCTGACACGGGTGCCGGAAAACGCCCTCAAATTCATCGTCGGCATCATGCTGTCCGCCTTCGGAGTCTTCTGGACGGGCGAAGGTCTTTCCGTCGGATGGCCCGGCGGCGAGGCCATGATCCCGCTTCTGGTATTGCTCTTCCTCGTGACAGGGCTTGCAGCCGCCGGCCTGCTACGCGCCAGCGAGCGGAAGGCCGCGTCATGAAGACGCTGACGGCGATCTTATTGGAATTGTACGGGCTGTTCGTCGACGATGGAGCGCTCGCGGTGCTTGCCCTCGCCGTCGTGGCCCTGGCCGCCTTGCTCGCCGTCGGCCTTCACGCCGACGGCCGCGTCACGGGCATCGTCCTCGTGGCCGGCAGCGTCGCTTCCCTTCTTTTCAGCGTCTTCAGGACAAAAGCAACACGGAAAAGCGGATCATGAATGTTCTTATCGTCTTTCTCGGTGCAGGCATCGGTGGTGCGCTACGCCATGGCGTCAACACGGCTGCCATGCGCCTGATGGGCGTCAATTTTCCGTTCGGCACGATGACGGTGAACATCGTCGGGTCCCTCGTCATGGGCCTTCTGGGCGGCTGGCTCGCAACAAAAGGGGAAATGGCGCAGCCGACGCGGCTGTTCCTGCTGACCGGCGTTCTCGGCGGGTTCACGACTTTTTCCAGCTTTTCGCTGGATACGGCGGTGTTGTGGGAACGTGGCAACATCGCTGGCTGTGCCCTTTACGTCCTCGCTTCGCTCGTCCTGTCGATCGGCGCGCTTTTTGTCGGCCTTTGGACCGTGAGGCAATTGCCGTAACTCCCCAACCTTTTTCCCGAGCGCATTTCCCTTGGATCGCCGCTTTTTGCCCTTATCTTGAGGCGGTCTCCACCGCGGCAAGAAAGCGCTTCTTCAATGGAATCGATTCCGGCCCCTTTCGTGCCTCCCGCACCGAAGCCGCGCTCGGCTCCGCCCTCGACGCTGGAGATGATCCGCATCGTCTACCGCAATCCGCTCGAATTGTGGGGCGAGCCTTCCTATAACGAGGACTGGATCTCGGTCTCGGGGATCGGCGGCCCGCTGGTGATCGCCAACGAGCCGGGCCTGATCCGACGGGTCCTTGTCGATAACGCCAAAAACTACAAGATGGCGCGCGTGCGCCAGAAGATCCTGCGCCCGATCCTCCGCGACGGCCTGCTGACGGCCGAAGGCGAGGTGTGGAAGCGCTCACGCAAGGCGATGGCACCGGTCTTCACGCCGCGCCACATCCAGGGTTTCGCCGAGCCGATGCTGAAGCGGGCCATCGAATTTTCGGCGCGCTATGAGGGGGTGGACCGGACGGCCGACCTCTCGCGCGACATGACCAGCCTTACCTATGAGATCCTCGCCGAAACGCTTTTCTCCAACGAGATCGCCGGCGAACCCGGCAGCTTCGAGCATCAGGTGGACAGGCTGTTCGAAACCATGGGTCGCGTCGATCCGCTCGACCTCCTCGGCGCGCCGGACTGGCTGCCGCGCATCACGCGGCTGCTCGGCCGCAACGCACTCGCCTTCTTCCGCCGAATCGTCGCCGAGACGATTGCCCAGCGCAAGGAGCGTCTCGCGCGAGACCCGGGCGGAACGCCACAGGATTTCCTGACCCTATTGCTGGGAACCGAAGGCCCCGACGGCCTGTCGCGCGCCGAGATCGAGGACAATCTCATCACCTTCATAGGCGCCGGCCACGAAACCACGGCCCGCGCGCTCGGCTGGACGCTTTACTGTCTCGCCGAGTCCCCATGGGAGCGGGAGAAGATCGAGAACGAGATCGACGCGGTCATGGCGGAAGGCGTCGATCCCATCCTCTGGTTGGAGCATATGCCCTTGGCGCGGGCCGCCTTCGAGGAAGCGTTGCGGCTTTACCCGCCGGCGCCCTCCATCAACAGGGAGGCGATAGAGGACGACCGCTACGGCGAATTGACCATTCGCAGGGGGACACAGGTGCTCGTCATGCCGTGGACGGTGCATCGCCACCGGCGGCTGTGGGACAACCCGGAAGCCTTCATTCCCGCACGATTTGCGCCGGAGCGACGCGGGCAAATCGACCGCTTCCAATACCTGCCCTTCGGCGCGGGCCCGCGCGTGTGCATCGGCGCCAGCTTTGCCATGCAGGAGGCGATGATCGCGCTCGGCGTGCTGATGTCCCGCTACCGTTTCGACACGACGGAAGAAACGAAACCGTGGCCCGTCCAGAAACTGACGACGCAGCCGCAGGGTGGCCTTCCCATGCGCATTTCGCCGCGCCGAGGGTGAAACGGCCATCGGATTTGCGATTTTTCAACCCCGAGATCACGGACAGGGTATGCCGGGTGGCGCTTCGGCTCCATATCGGTCAAATTCGGATATCGAGATTGCAAGCCGACAAGAGGAACCGAACACCATGACGATTCACAAGAACTTCATCGCCGGCGAATGGCTGGCCGGTGGCGACGAAACGAAGAACATCAACCCATCCAATACCGACGAGGTGATCGGCGTCTATGCGCGGGCCTCGCGCGACGACGCGGAGAACGCGATAGAGGCGGCCCGCAAGGCTTTCCCGGGCTGGGCGCGCTCGGGCATCCAGCAGCGCCACGACGTCCTGAAGAAGGTCTCGGACGAGATCATGGCGCGCAAGGACGAACTCGGGCTGCTTCTGGCGCGAGAGGAAGGCAAGACCCTCCCCGAGGCGGTCGGCGAAGTCGCGCGTGCCGGCCAGATCTTCGATTTCTTCGCCGGCGAGGTGCTGCGGCTGGCGGGCGAGAAGATCGCTTCCACGCGTCCCGGCATCGACGTGGAGATCACCCGCGAGCCGGTCGGCGTCGTCGGCATCATCACGCCGTGGAACTTTCCGATCGCCATCCCCGCCTGGAAGATCGCGCCGGCACTCGCCTACGGCAACGCGGTGGTCTTCAAACCGGCCGATCTGGTGCCGGGTTCGGCGTGGGCGTTGTCGGACATCATCGTGCGCGCCGGCCTGCCGGAAGGTGTCTTCAATCTCGTCATGGGCCGCGGCTCGGTGGTCGGCGAGGCCATGCTGAACGCGCCGCATATCGACGCCATCACCTTCACCGGTTCGGTCGCCACGGGAAAGAAGGTCGCGGCGGCCTGCGTCGAACATATGCGCAAGTTCCAGCTCGAGATGGGCGGCAAGAACCCGCTCGTCGTGCTGGACGATGCCGATCTGAAAACAGCGGTGGAAGTGGCGGCCAACGGTGCCTTCTTCTCCACCGGGCAGCGCTGCACGGCTTCCTCGCGGCTCGTCGTTACCGACGGCATCCATGACAAGTTCGTCTCGGCGCTGACCGAGCGGCTGAAGGGCCTCGTCGTCGGCGATGCGGTCAAGCAAGGAACCCACATCGGCCCGGTCGTCGACCAGTCGCAACTCAACCAGGACATCTCCTATATCGACATCGGCCAGAAGGAAGGCGCGACGCTCGCCTGGGGTGGCGAACGGCTGAACCGGGAGAAATCCGGCTTCTACCTGCAGCCCGCACTCTTCACCGACACGGCGCCCGATATGCGCATCAATCGCGAGGAAATCTTCGGGCCGGTCGCCAGCGTCCAGCGCGTCAAGGGCTACGACGAAGCGCTGGCGGTGGCGAACGACACGGTTTTCGGACTGTCGTCGGGTATCTGCACGACCAGCCTGAAGCATGCCTCGCATTTCAAGCGCAACTCCGCGGCCGGCATGGTGATGGTCAATCTGCCGACGGCGGGCGTCGACTACCACGTTCCCTTCGGCGGCCGAAAAGGCTCCTCCTACGGACCACGCGAGCAGGGCCGCTACGCCGCGGAGTTCTACACCACAATCAAGACCGCCTATACGCTGCCCTGATCCCGATGTTGAACGCTCCTTATTCGTCTGGCCGGAAATGTTCCGGTCCGGATAAGGAGCGTCCATTCCGCTTCGGCGACGCGGGCTCCGAGCCGTCATCGGCGGAATATCAGCGGCTCATTCTCAGATAGAGTTTCGGCAACAGTTGCGTCAGCCGTTCCACGGCTGAAATCGTGATCGCATTGTGCTCGCCGAATATCCGGCCGAGGGAAGAATCCGCATCGGAATCGAGCCCGACGCAGAATGTGTCGATCGCCATCCGGTTCAGCCTCTGGACGGCCTTGCGCGCATCCTCGACGAGATATTTCCGGTCCTCGACGTCGATGTCGGACGGTTCGCCATCGGTGACGACGAGCAGCAGCCGGCGGTAGGTCTTCCTGAGCGCCAGATCCTGTCCGGCATGACGCATCGCCGCACCGAGCCGCGTGGACAGCCCGCTTTCGAGCCCGGCGAGCCGCGCTTCCGTCAAGGCATCAAAGGGGCTGCCAAAATCCTTGAGACGCAGATAGCGGACGTCCTCCCTCTTGTCGGAACAAAAAGCGGCGACCGCGAAAGGGTCGCCGAGTTCCGCCATCGCCTGGGAGAGAAGGGCCGCTGCCTGCCGCTCGACATCGAGCACCGTTTGCCCGCCGTTGCGGACGCGGGCGGCCGTCGATTGGGAAATATCGAGCAGGAGCAGGGTCGACAGGTCGCGATTGCGCCGCTCATACCGGGCGTGAATGCGCGTGCCCGGATTCTCGCCGATCCGCCGCGAGATGACCGCATCGATGCAGGCGTCGAGATCGAGGAATTCGCCCTCCGGTTGGCGGCGCAGGCGCTCGGCACGGCTGACGCGCGCCGAACGGATGAGCGTCGTCAGCCGGTTGGCGAAGCCCGCCCGCTCCTCGCGCAGCCGAGCCACCGACCGCGCCGGCCCCAATCCGGGGATATATTCCTTCACGGATGTCCAGTCGGCCTGGTTGCGTCCGGTCATGTAATCGAATTCGGGATAGCGCGCGACCAGGACGCCGTCCGCTTCCTGAACGGTGAGATGGGCCCGCCCGGAGGCATTCTCGGGCTGCCATTCCTGCTCCACGCGGTCCGGCGGGCGCTTGTCGTCCTCTTCCATGCGAAAGTTCGCCGAGGAGAGAACTTCCTCGGCCTCCGCCTTCTCGGCTGGATCGTCCTCGCCGAAATCCCAAAGGCCCATATTGTCGTCCCGATAAGGCGGCTGGACCACATAGTTCTTCGGATCGAACTGGACCCGCATCTGGCCGAGATCGTTGCCCAGCAGGTCGCCGATGCGGCGACTGATCCGCTGGTCTTCGAATTCCCCCGCGGCGGCGGCAAAAGCATCGCGGCCCTTTCGCACCCACGGGTCGGGATCGTCATAGGCCGGGTCGGCGAGCGCGCGCGCGAGGCGGGCGAAAAGCGAAGGCGCCGTCGCGGTGCCCGTCGGCTTGGCGGTGTGAAACGGCAGGAACAGACGCGCCAGCCCCGGAAGTTCGCGCAGCGCCAGCCGCTCGACCCTCGCATCCTCGATCAGGGAGACGAGCGCGACCTGCGCCGGCTTCAAACCGCCAAGAGGAAAGCGGTCGCGCGAAAATTCAAGATGCGCCCCGATATGAGCGACAGCTGCCCGGTAGAGCTTCTCGCTGTCAGGGGGTGGAAAGCCCTGAAAGGTCGTCGGCAGGCGCACGACGCTGCCGTCGAAACCCGAGCGCCGGCGCGCCGCCGGCGGCGCGTTCGGCGGCGTTTCGCGAAGCGGCGGCGCATCACCCCACAGCGCGGCGAGAAAGGGTTTGAGCCGGGATTCCATGTCGAGAAAGCCGACCTGCCCGCTTTGCCTCTGGAGCCAGCGGCGGCTGTCGGCATCCTCCAGCCTAAAGAAGCGCTGGCGCCGCTCGGGATCGCCGTCGGCGGCGCGCACGCCGATCCTGATCCATGCCTCGACGCCATCGAGATCGCTTTCGGCGAACAGGCCGGGCATTGCGCCGAGCAGGATCGCGACCGATTCCGGCGCTGCCGACAGCAGCCATTCGACAAGCCGCAGCCATTGGTCGGTGCGTTCCGGCCCCACCTTTCCGGCCACCGCCATGGCCGCGTCCGGCAACTGCTCCGCCGCAGCACGGCCCGCGCGGATGGCAGTCGACGAGACGACGCCGGCGAGCGAGAGCGCCTGAGTCGCGGAAGCCAGCTTGGCGAATTGGGGCGCGAACCGTGCATAATTTTCCGCCACCCGGCCGCCATAGCCGGCCCCGGCAAGCCGCCGGCAGGCCGCGTTCCAGGCGTCTTCGCGCCCGGCGAAGACCACGGCGCCATCGCGCACCGCTTCGGCGAACGTAGCTTTGCGGCGCTCCTCAAGACTCGATGGGGAGAGCGGCTCGTTCATTCAGACGCACGCCGCGACAGCAGCCTTCAGCGCGTCGCGCATGTCGGTATCGTCCGTGATCGGCAGGACCAGCGCCACCTCGCAAGCCGCTTCGATGCC
>SCRB01000896.1 GCA_004299545.1 Rhizobiaceae bacterium | reverse complement strand
AGCTTCTTCTCGTGAAGGAGAACATAGGGGTCCTCCAGTTCCACGCGCATCTTCTCGGCATTGGTGACGAAGTAGGGTGAGAGATATCCGCGGTCGAACTGCATGCCCTCGACCACATCGAGTTCGGTCTCTGCGGTCTTGGCTTCCTCCACGGTGATGACGCCCTCGCTGCCGACCTTGTCCATCGCCTTGGCGATCATCTCGCCGACGGTGGTGTCGCCATTGGCGGCAATGGTACCGACCTGCGCGATTTCCTCGGAGGATTTGACTTTCTTGGAACGTCCCTGGATTTCCTTGACGACGGCAGCGACACCGAGATCGATGCCGCGTTTCAAATCCATCGGGTTCATGCCGGCGGCAACTAGCCTGGCGCCCTCGCGCAGGATAGACGCGGCCAGCACGGTGGCGGTGGTGGTGCCGTCACCGGCGAGATCATTGGTCTTCGAGGCCACCTCGCGCACCATCTGCGCGCCCATGTTCTCGAACTTGTCTTCCAGTTCGATTTCCTTGGCGACGGTGACGCCGTCCTTGGTGATGCGCGGCGCGCCATACGCCTTGTCGATGACGACGTTGCGGCCCTTGGGGCCCAGCGTCACCTTGACGGCATTGTTAAGCAATTCGACGCCGCGCAACATGCGGTCGCGGGCATCGGTGGAGAATCTGATTTCCTTGGCGGACATGATGTTCTTCCAGTTCGGTCTTGAGATACGGGCTCGAAGAGCGGCTGCTCAGGCAGCCTTTTTGGTGGCCGCTTCAGTCTTCTCGACGATGCCCATGATGTCGGCTTCCTTCATGATCAGAAGGTCTTCGCCGTCGATTTTCACCTCGGTACCCGACCATTTGCCGAACAGGATCAAATCGCCAGCCTTGACGTCGAGCGGGATCAGCATGCCGCTTTCATCACGCGAGCCTGGGCCGGCGGCGACCACCTCGCCTTCCTGCGGCTTTTCCTTCGCGGTGTCGGGGATGATGATCCCGCCTTTGGATTTCATATCACCTTCAGCGCGTCGGATGACGACGCGGTCGTGGAGCGGACGGAATTTCATTGGGTTCTTTCCGCAGCCGGCGCGTAGGGCGGCCACATCACCAATATAGCGTGTTTGGCAGTCGAATGATAGGAGTGACAAAATTATTTCTCGGGCCACTGAAAATATTTGGATGAATAAATTCCACTGTCATATGTATTTTCCCCGTTAAGCGAACGCTTCTCTCCTCTAGAAGTTTTCCAAGGCGCAGGAATGGAGAAGGATTTATTCCTTGCTGCAAATAAAACTGCGTGGGTGCCTTGTTTAGGGTTCGATTGAAGCGCATATATGAGAGACGCTGATTTGGACGAGTTGGCTTGCGCGGTGTCAGAGACCCGCCATTCATCACCAGATTTTCGACAGTGAAATGCATGGCGTCGAACCGGCGCCCGTGCCGCCCGTTCGAACTTTGGAATGGACCCCGACGCTGACCACGGATGTACTGGCAGCTTGGGGAGCGTTCCGGTTCGAATGGGAGTGCGGCAGACGCATTTACGTCTTCTTCGGAGACATTGCCATGACAACACGCACCACTCAGACCGTCGCCCGGTTTTCCTCCCCCTTCCTGCTGCCCGGCTTCGACCAGCCGCAGCCGGCTGGAGACTATCGCGTCGACCAGGACGAGGAATTGATCGAGGGTGTCTCCCGGCTTGCATGGCGGCGTGTCAGTGCCTTCATCCATTTGCCGGCGATCGCAGCGAAGGGATCCATGCGGCAGATGGTGGCTATCAATCCGGCCGACCTCCATGCCGTACTCGAAAAGGACCACCAACAATCATGATTTCTACACGCACCTTGCAACGCAGCCGTCGCCCGATCCGGCACGATGCTGCAATCCATCTCTTTGCAATCGGACAGGCCGTCCGCCTGAGAGGCGGGTTCGAAAGCCCCGCCTTTGCCCGCCGGGATCTACCATGTCACCGCCACGCTCCCCCCGAGGGGAGATTCCCTGCAATACCGCATTCGCAACGACGACGAGCGTTATGAGCGGGTGACGACACAAGACACCCTCGAACCGGTCAGCCTGTCGCAATCCAGCGGCGCGACACTTATTGAAAGGACGTTCGGCCATGGCTAAGGGACAGAACCGCGGCAATCGCGAGATCAGAAAGCCGAAGCAGGAAAAGGCACCGCCCAAGCCTGAAAGCACATTCGCTGGCCAGATCAAGCCCCCTGCGAATGCCAATACACCGCACGGCAAGGGCAAGAACTAACGGCGTGATGCTCCTGCGGAGCGGGGCGGGATGTCGATGAAGATCGTGATCGAGTTCTATCGCACCCGCGGCGCAGATGGCGCGCATGCTGTCGTCGGTCGTGAAACCGTGGAGGTGAACGGTCTCGACGGCGCCATCGCGGCCGCGCGGTTGTTGGCGCGAACCCTCGACATGCCGCAACGCCCCGACTCCATGACGATCACCGACGCGAACGGCAAGATGCATTACTCCGGCATCATCGGCTTGGAAGCGATGGACGAAGGAAAGCAATGACCATGAATATGCAGCACCTCAAGGAGACTGAACGGAAGCGCATTGCCGCCGCGATCAGCGTCTGGGAAAATGAGGGCGGTGCGCTCGGCCATGATTCCATGCACCATCACTATGGCCGCCGGATCGAGGCCGATCGTTCCTGGACCATCTATCATGTCTTCACCGGCATTCCGGCGCGCTTCGGCGACGCCGCCATGACCCGCCTGAGCCACCTGGATGCAACCAGCGGCATGCTGCGTCTCAACTTGCGCAACGCCGAGCGCCAACGTGAACGCATCGAACTCTCGTCCTTCAAGACAATCCCGAAACCAGCGGAGTTCGGTTTATGACGTTGGCTTTCCCCAACCCAAGCCGCAGCTTCGACGAAGTCCGCAACGCCGTTCGCTTCATCGGCCACGACGGCATGTTCCAAATCCGCTTCTTTGTCGAGGCGGGTGCGCTCACGAAGTCGGATGCTGCCAGACGTGAAGCGGGCGCGCTAGAAGCCAGGTGCCTGACAGCCTTCGAGGCCTTGCGCACATCCATCTACGATGTCGCGCGCGAGGCCTATTCCCACGGCCGCCACGATTCCTACACGCTGACCGCCGCGGATTTCCGGTAACCGTCTCAATATGCTGATCCGTTATGGCTACGAGATTACGCTAACCTATCAGCAGCCGACCGCGTTGGTCTGCCCGCTATCTGTCCACGAGGATCGCGCGGCCGATATCAGGGTGCCGGAGACGACTTTCACTAATCCCGATGTGGCAATTTCGACGCACCGCGATCTCTTCGGTAACCGTTGCCGGCGTCTTGTCGCGCCGGCGGTCGATCTGACGATGTGGGGGGACGCCACGATCGAGGACGACGGCAGGCCGGATAGGATAGCGCCAAATGCCCAAGAGGCGCCCGTGCCGGACCTTCCTGACGACAGCCTCGTCTACCTCATGGGCAGCCGCTATTGCGAAACGGATAAGTTGAGCCAAATCGCCTGGGGATATCTTTGGCACTTTTGCTCCGGGATGGGGCCGCGTGCAGGCGATCTGCGACTTCGTCCACAACCACATCCACTTCGACTACATGAAGGCCCGCTCGACGCGGACGGCCTTCGAGGTCTATCATAAGCGCGTCGGCGTCTGTCGCGACTTCGCGCACCTTGCCGTCGCGTTCTGCCGCTGCCTCAATATTCCCACCCGCTATGTCAACGGCTATCTCGGGGACATCGGCGTTCCGGTCGTTGACCCGATGGATTTCAGTGCCTGGATCGACGTCTTCCTGGAAGGCGAATGGCACACATTCGATCCGCGCGCCGCGGATCGGCAGGATCGTCGTTGCACGGGGCCGCGATGTCACCGACATCCCCCTCATCAACTCGTTCGGCCCACATGTCCTGAAGGGTTTCTGGTATGGACCTATGAGGTGCCGGAACCGATTGGGTGAAAGGTGTTTCCAGCCAGGCCCTCACGAGTCCCACGACAGGGCGGAACCTTTCCTGCCCGGCGGGCTTGTAAAGCATGCGCCTCACGACACTGTGAACAAATCCAACAAGGCGTTCCAAGGAAACTCCCATGGCAAAAGAAAAAACGCTGGAAGACCTCTTCCACGACACACTCAAGGATATCTACTACGCGGAACGGAAGATCCTGAAGGCTCTTCCGAAGATGGCGCGTGCCGCATCCTCACCCGATCTGAAGGCGGCCTTCGAGAAGCACAAGGATCAAACCGAGGGCCACGTCGAGCGCTTGCAGCAGGTGTTTGAACTGATGGGCAAGCGCGCCCAGGGCAAGACCTGCGAGGCCATCGAAGGCATCATCGCCGAGGGCGAAGAAATCATCGAGAGCTTCAAGGGAACACCGGCGATCGATGCCGGTCTCATCTCGTCTGCCCAGGCGGTCGAGCACTACGAGATCACACGCTATGGTACGCTGAAGCGGTGGGCCGAGGTGCTCGGCATGAAGGACGCCGCCAAGCTGCTTGACCAGACGCTTGCCGAAGAATCCAGGACCGACAAGGCACTTACCGGCCTCGCGGACACATCCGCCAACGAAATGGCCAAGGCCGCCTGATCTCATCACAGCCGCCCGGTTCGCCGCAGCGGCTGGCTTTCTTAGCACATGCTCTTTCAACAGGAGGCAATCATGGGTCGCGGTATTCTGCTCTGGCTGCTCGGAATTCCTATTCCGATCATCATCCTTCTCATGCTGTTCATGCGATAGGGAAAATCATGGCATCAACCATCCTGGCGACAAATGTCGCCGCGCCTGTGGAATCGTCTTCCTCTGCGGTCAGCTGGGGGCCGATCATCGCCGGCGCCTTCGCCGCTTCAACGCTCACCTTCATCCTGATGCTTCTCGGCTCCGGCCTGGGGCTCACCATGGTGTCGCCATGGTCCAACACGGGCGCAAGCGTCACAACCTTCGCCGTGTCCACGGCGATCTGGCTGGTCATCGTGCAATGGCTGTCGTCCGGCGTGGGCGGCTACCTGACAGGGCGTCTTCGCACCAAATGGGTCGGCGTCCATACGGACGAAACCTTTTTTCGCGATACCGCGCACGGCTTCATGGCCTGGGCCTTGGCAACGCTGCTCGTCGTCTTCGTGCTGGGTTCGGCTCTGTCCGCGGCGGTCGGCACGGGCGTTCAAGCGGCCTCGGCGGTTGCGTCGGGCGCCGCGATGGGCGTTTCCGCCGGTGGCGCCGCCAACGCGGCTAACAGCGGATCCGATGCGGGCTCTTACTTCGTCGACTCGCTGTTCCGGCCGTCTGACCCTTCACGGCTGGCGGCGTCTGGCGCCGAAGGCGATGCGGCCGCAGCCGCCCAGGCCTCGCGTATCCTGATCGCGAGCGCGGCATCCGGCGAGGTCTCGGCCGAGGACAAGACATATCTCGGCCAGCTCGTGGCGGCACGCACCGGTCTGTCGCAAGCAGACGCCACCGCCCGGGTCGATGCCGTCCTTGCGCAGGTCGACGCGGCCAAGGTCAAGGCACAACAGGCGGCCGATACGGCTCGCAAGGCCGGCGCCACCTTTGCCCTGATCGGGGCGCTGTCCCTGATCATCGGCGCGTTCATCGCCAGCGCCGCGGCCGTCTTGGGCGGCAGGCAGCGTGACGACGACGAGGTTGCGTACCTGACGACCTCGCGTTAGGCGCATCGCCCGGA
>SCRB01000087.1 GCA_004299545.1 Rhizobiaceae bacterium | reverse complement strand
GCTTCCAACTGGCGCTCTTCGAGCGCTTTCATGCCTTTGCGAAAGACCGTCTGAAGGAGGGGCTGCCGCTTCTGATCGCGGGCGGGTGCGGGCTCAACTGTGACTGGAACAGCCTGTGGCGCGAAAGCGGTCTTTTTGCCGATACCTTCGTCCAGCCCTGCGCCAATGATTCGGGTTCGGCGATCGGTACGGCCGCGGACGCGCAGTTTCATCTCACCGGCAGCGCGAAGATCGACTGGAGCGTCTATGCGGGCGAGGCCTTCGTCCATGATGGCGCGGGCCTGACAGATTTCGAGAAGAATCCTCTCGATCTTGCGGAAATTGCGGGCGAATTGGCGGATGGTGCAGTGCTGGCCTGGGTGCAGGGACGCTACGAGATCGGACCGCGCGCGCTCGGCAACCGTTCTCTGATCGCTGCCCCCTTCACCAAGGAAACCCATGCCCGGCTGAACCGCATCAAGCAGCGGGAAGGGTTCCGGCCGATCGCGCCGATCCTGATGGAGGAGGAACTCGACCGCCTCTACCAGCACAACGGGCCGAGCCCGCACATGCTCTATTTCCAGAGAGTGAAAACGGACGCTCTTCAGGCGGTGACGCATGTCGATGGAACCGCGCGCGTGCAGACTGTGAGACGCGACCAGAACGCGGCGGTGTACGACCTGCTTGACGCCTTCCGCGTGCGGACAGGCTTCGGCATTCTCTGCAACACCTCGCTCAACTTCAACGGAAAAGGCTTCATCAACCGGATGAGCGATCTCGTGCGCTACGCACGCGAAACCGGCCTCGACGGATTTGTCGTCGGCGACGCCCATTACCGGAAGCGGTGAGGAAGGCGGGCCTTCAGCCCCGGCGCTGCAGGATGACGTTCTCCTTCGTCGCCGCCCTTTCCTCATAGCCTTTGCCCTTGAGGAAGGAGACGCAATCCGTCTTCCATCGTTCCCTAAGCACCGTTTCGATCATGACGGTGACGGGCCACAAGGCGGGCTCGGCCATCTCGTAATAGGGCAGGAGCGCCTGGTCTTCGAAGCCCTCGACATCGATCTTGACGACGTCGGGCTTTGCCAGCCCGGCGCTATCGAGCAGGGATTTCAACGGACGCATGACGATGGGGACGGTGACTTCCGGCACCCCCTCCCGACCGGAGTGAATGGAAGCGTTACCGACATTGCCACCGCCATCGAAGCGAAGCAGCGTCGTTCCCTCTTCGCCGGCGGCGGCGATATTGAACAGGACGACATTGCCTGCCTCGTTTGCAAGAATGTTGAATTTGAGTTTCGCGTAGGTGCGCGGATGCGGTTCGAGCGCGACCACTCTTCCTGCCGGGCCGACGAGACGGGAGGCCCAAAGGGTATATGTGCCGACATTCGCACCGATGTCGACGAAGATGGACCCCCTCCTGACGAAAGGTGCCAGCAGCGTATGTTCGTCCTTTTCCGGCAGTCGCCGCCGGCCGGCGATCACGCGGTCGCATCGGTTCTCGGCCGGATAGGCGCGGAAGCGGATGCCTTCCGCCATCAGGTCGAACGGGCCGGGGCGTTTGATCCCGAACTTCTTCCTGATCGCCTTGCGCAGGCGGGGCGAAAGGAGGCGGGTCGTGGCTGCGGACCAGACCATCCGGTCGAACAGACCCGGCAGGCGGTCGGCGAAATGGGTGTCGACGTCCAGATGCAGTCCCGCGCTGTCGGGAGGCGCGGGGCGATCAGCTTCGGAAACGGGGTTGGAGTGCGCTTTCATGCGGTCGATCAAAGGGCGTTCGCGGCGGTTTGAGTAGGATTGGCCGATTGCGCGGCTCGCGTCTCCTCATCGAGTACGGCCCGCACGGAACCGGCAATGGCTTCGCGCTCGGCCGGCGACAGATCCTCCACCTTTTCCCCGTCGGCAAGCCGCACCGTTACCTCCCTGTGCGCGAAATGAATGCCTTCGTTCTGGAAGGTTTCCTGGATCAGCGAGTAGATCGCCTTGCGGGTCACGAACTGGTCGCCCGGCCGTGTCATATATTTGACGCGCACGATCATGGCGGAATCTTCCATCGAGTAGACGCCCTGCGATTTCAGCGGCTGGATGAAAAGTGGGCCGAGAACGGGGTCGTCAAGCAGTTGCTGGCCGATTTTCTTGATCAGTCTGCGCACCTTGTCCACGTCGGTGTCGTAAGTCAGCCTCAGTGGCAGCTTCATGATGACCCAGTCGCGGGAATAATTGGTCAGGTGATGGATCTCGCCGAAGGGGACGGTGTGGAGCGCGCCGCGATGATGCCTGAGCTGGAAGGAGCGCATCGATATCTTCTCGACCACACCCTTGACCTTGTCGAGTTCGATATATTCACCCTTGCGGAAGGCATCGTCGACAAGGAAGAAGGCGCCGGAGAAGATGTCCCGGATCAGCGTCTGCGCACCGAAACCGATGGCGATGCCGACGACCCCGGCGCCGGCGAAGAGCGGTGCCACATTCACCCCCAGATTGGACAGGACGAGCGTGAATGCAAAGATCACGATGCCGAAAATGATGACGTTGCGGAAGACCGGCAGCAGGGTGGCGAGCCGCGACTGCCCTTTGCCCATTCCCCCTTCTTCGGCAGGATTGCTTTCCTCTTCGTCCTGGTTTCCGCCTTCCTCCAGGATCTTGTCGTCGATGTAGTTGTTCACCGCCTTGTAACCGGATGTCGCTAGAAAAACGACCAGGGCTATGTCGAGGACCGAGGAGAGGATCTGTCCGGTTTCGCTCTCCTCGTGGACGCCCCATATCCGGGCAAGCGCCGCGACCGACAGGACAAGCACGGTGGCGAGAATGGCGTTTTCGAAAAAACCCTTGAAGGCCGGCCTGAATTCCCTGGAGCGTGGCTTCGGCTTTTCAAGCGACTGGCGGATCGTCATTTCCTCGCCCGCTTCGAGGACGTCACGTTCGTCCTCGCTGAGATTTTCGGCCATTTCCCGCGCGGCAACGGCGCGGCGCCAGGCGCGGTGCTCCGCCAGCGCCTTGAGAATCTGGCTGCGCCGGAAATTGGCGGCGCGCGCCTCATAGGCGATTTCGAGCACGAAAACGGCGATCGCATAGACGAGGAGAGCACCGATGAAGACGATGATGGGCGCGCCGACGAGGATATAGCCGCCCGGCAGGCCGAGCGTCAGGCGCACGGAACTCATGAACCAGGCGAAGGCCAGATAGACGATGATAAGCGGTAATCCCGCGGCAGCGATCACCCGTCGCCATCCGGGCTTCCTCTCGGGATCGCCCTGGCCGAGCAGGATATCCTGCATTTCCCGGCGATGGACGATGGCCAGCCCGGCGAACAGCAGGGCGCTGACCAGTGCGCCGACGACGAAGCCCAGCCTCTCGGCATCAAGGTTGAGATCGAGTTCCTGTATCCAGCGGACGATGCCGATGAAGAAGGCCGTGACGGCGAGAACGAAGGTCGTATGGCGGTAAAACCGTATCGCGGCTTCGTCCGAAAGATTGATCAGCCTGTGATTGGGAACGTCGGGTGCGAAAAAGTTGAAGAAGATGACGGAGCGAAGAATCTTGTAGCCGACATAAGTCGTGACGATGACGAAGATCGTCTTCCGCGACGGCACGTGACCGTAATCGAAGATCACTTCGACGAGAATCGCCGTCACGAACATGATCCCGGTGGCGATGAGGATCCAGCCGGCCCGGCCGAGGAGGTATCCGAGCTTCCTCGACCGTCGCGTCTCGTCGGGATTGAAGCGATAGCGGAAATGTTCGCGGCCCCATCGCGCGGTCGCCCGAAAGAGTAATGTTCCGAGCATCAGCCCGCCGACCGCCGTGATGATGGCGCGGACGACCCATTGCGCCGAATCGTTCATGCCCGCGGATTTGAGGACGGCCGGAAGACCATTCAGGAAAAGCCACGTATTGTGGACGAGATCGGCGATCTTGTAGCGGGCACGAAGCAGGTTCTCGCTGGTCATCGCCATGCCCATCGGCACGTCCGATTCGGCCGGTTTCGTCTCGCTGTTTGGCTGAACGACGATAACCGTCGCGCCGCTCTTGCGTGCATCGTCAAGGAAGGAATCGAGCGAAGGCTTGCTGGCCGAGTGAGACAGCGAGAGAGAAGGCAGGCCGGCAGCGTTCGCATTCCATCCCTGGGGCAGGACGAGAAGAACGAGAATCGCTATTGCTATAAAACGGAAAACGGTCATTGGCCTGCAACTGCCATCTGCCAGCCTTCGATATTCCGTCCGATGTGCCAAAACTGACCGGTCCGCCACAGGAAATGCCTATTGGTGACTATGTTTCCGTTTCCTTTTTACGCCATGCGTCACGGCGAAACCAGTTGGAACGCCAGGGGTGTCTTTCAAGGGCATTCGGATGTCCCGCTGTCGCCCGAAGGTATCAGGCAGGTGGAGGGCAATGCACTCCG
>SCRB01000895.1 GCA_004299545.1 Rhizobiaceae bacterium | reverse complement strand
CTCTTCCGATCTGGTCGGGGCCGAATTGTACGATGAGTTTGCCGCGGTTGCGCCCCGTGAGCAACCCCCGGAACGCCTCGACGGTGTTGTCGATGCCTTGGACGACATCCTCGCGATAGCGCACCTTGCCACCCCGGATCCATCCGCTCATGTCGCGACGGAAATCCACCGTGCGGTCGAGGTGGTCGAACTGGATGAAACCCCGAACCGACAGCCGCTTCGTCAGGACGAGGCCCATGAACTGCGGCAACCGGTCCGGCCCTCCGGGCAGCGACGGGTCATTGTAATGGGCGATCCGGCCGCAGACGGGGATGCGCGCAAAATCGTTGAGGAGAGGAATGACCGCGGTGAAGACGTCGCCGCCGACATTTTCGAAATAGACGTCGATGCCGGCAGGGCAGGCGGCCTTGAGTGCGTCCCGGAAACCGGCTTCCTTGTAGTTAACGGCGGCATCGAAGCCGAATTCTTCCGTGACCATCCGGCACTTGTCTTCGGCACCGGCGATGCCGACCGTGCGACACCCCATGATCCGGGCGATCTGCCCGACGATCTGGCCGACGGCTCCAGACGCGGCCGAAACGACGACTGTTTCCCCAGCTTTTGGCCGACCGTGTTCGATCAGGCCGACATAGGCGGTGAAGCCTGGCATTCCGAGGACGCCGAGCGCGGTCGTGACCGGTGCCTGGCGTGGGTCGAGCTTGAGGATGCCCTTGCCGTCCGAAAGGGCATGGGTCTGCCACCCGCTATAGCTCAGCACGAGGTCCCCCGGTGCGAAGCCGGCAAGATTGCTTTCCATGACTTCGGCGACGGTCCCGCCCACCATGGTGTTTCCGGGGCGAACGCCCGCGGCATAGGATTTCGCCGGGCTCATGCGACCGCGCATATAGGGATCGAGCGACAGATAAATGACCCGCAGCAGCATTTCGTTCGCTTCCGGCTTCGGCATAGGCATCGATTCGATCTTGAGGTCGTCTTTCGTCGGCATCCCTTCCGGGTGCCGTGCCAGAATGATGCGTTTTGCCTCTCCGTTCGCCATGACCTTGCCTCCTGTTGCCGCTTTCCATTCCAGCACCGGCCAAAACTTTGCGCCAGAGCGTGATTTCCTCTTGAACTTCCGCCGTCAACACAGCATCTAGAGGCTTTCATAGCGAGTGGAAACAGTTCTGTTTCCTCGATGGCGAAGCGACCCCTCCGAAAAGCCGGGTGCCAGTCAGCGGGAAACCTCCGGGCCGGTTGAGTTCGGCCAGATCCCACGGCCCTCGGCCTTGTTCGTACACAGGTACGATCACGCCGAAGCTCTTGACCGCGGCCCGGATTTCAATGACCGAACGATCCATCTTGCCATGAACAGTCTGGCCGCCGGCGAAGCATCAGGGAAGGTATATTTTGGCACTCTACAGGGAAAAGGATTTTCTGGAGCGGAGGCAGTCCGCAGCCGAGGCGCGCAAGTCGCTTCTGGAGAAGTTCAAGAACAAGCCGGATCCGGACGATCCGGATGTTCTGGAGAAGCAGGCGCAGCGACGCGCCATCGCGGAGGCCCGCGCCGAGAGGCAGGCCAAAAAGGACGCCGAGAGACGTGAGCGTTTGAAGCGCGAGGCCGAGGAAAAGGCGGCGCGCGAGGCGGCAGCCGCGGCGAAAGCGAAGGCGGAGGCTGAAGCGCGCGAGGCTGAGGAGCGCGAGCGTCTTGCACAGGAACTCACGACCGAGGCAGAGCGCAAGGCCAAGCGCGATGCGCGCTATGCCGCGCGCAAGGCGCGTGTTCGCGGCGCCAGGCGCTGAGCGCCGCCGCAATCGGCTTTTGCAGATCGGAAGCGATCGGATCGGAAGCTCTTGCTGTTTTGGCGCTTTCGGTTTTTTCTGTTGCCGCGACCTGACGCGGCAATAAGGCGTGATGTGGAAAA
>SCRB01000894.1 GCA_004299545.1 Rhizobiaceae bacterium | reverse complement strand
TCACTTGTCCACTATCCGGCCCTTCCCCCGGCCGGCCAGCTTCAGGATTGCGGCCTGAGGCGAACCAATGCAAGGGATATTCGGCAACACGGAACCGCCATCGACATGCCCTTCGACGAACAGCGCCTTCTCGAAACGCCAGACGGTACGGCGCTGAATCTCTTTGTGAAGAAAGCCCGCCAAGCGGCGCATGCTGTTGTCCAAATCAATCACGGCCTGTCGGAGCATGCCGGGCACTATGCCGCTTTCGCCAATTTCCTGGCGGAGCGCGGTTTCCATGTCTACGCGCAGGATCATCGCGGCCATGGCGGCACGAAGGCGGAGGACGCGCTTCCCGGCATGTTCGCTCGCAAGGACGGCGTGAAGAAGGTCGTCGCCGATGTCGCTTCCGTTCACGATCTGATCGCCACCGAGCATCCCGGCCTGCCAGTCATCCTCTTCGGCCGGTCGGCGGGTGGACTGATCGCGCTTTCCTTCCTGTGCCAACGCCTGCGGTCGGTGGCGGGGGCGGCGATCTGGAATTACCCCGAGCAACCCCGTCTTTCGTCACGGGCGGCGCGCCTGCTGCTCGGCTGGGAGCGCTTCCGCCTCGGCTCGGACGCGCCCTCACGCCTCCTGCCCCTGTTCATGGCCGATGCAGTCAGCCGGGCAACCGCATATGGCGAAATATCCCCCACTCCGATCGGCTTCGCCGACCACCTCTCCCCCACACTTGTGGGGGAGAGGAAGGATGCTCTGCCTCGCGGCCGGAGCTTCCTCTCCCCCGTCGAGCGGGGGAGAGGTGGTTTGCGAAGCCGATCGGAGTGGGGGTCGACAGGCGATCGCCTGGGGGCAATCAAGGAGACTTTTACTGCCGACCCATCCCCCGGCCAAGTGCCGACGATATCCTTGTGGAGCGATGTCTTCGCCATGATGACCGAACTGTCCAAACCCGGCGCGTTCGACCGCAGCGACCCCGATCTGCCCGTTCATCTGGTCGGCGACGGCGGCGGGAGTGGCACAGCATTCGCAGACCGCTTGCGGCGAAAAGGTTTTTCGAATCTCGTTTCAAGGATTTATGCCGAAAATCAATGCGATTGCCTCAACGGACCGGACGGTACGAAACTCATGCAGGATTTCACCGCGTGGATCGACCGCGGCGTGCTTGAGAGGTGACAGCCCGCTTCCGTTTCTGCTACGCAGCTTCAGTCGTTTCGAGATTGCCAATGTCCCAGCCCCCCCTTTCCGGCGTTCGCGTCATTGAACTTGCCCGCATCCTCGCCGGGCCGTGGGGCGGCCAGCTCCTCGCCGATCTCGGCGCCGACGTCATCAAGGTCGAGAATCCGAAGGGCGGCGATGACACGCGCAGCTGGGGTCCGCCCTTCGTCATGGGCAAGGACGGTGAAAGCCTCTCCGCCGCCTATTATCATTCGACCAACCGGGGCAAGCGTTCCATCGCCGTCGATTTCAGCACGCAACAGGGTGCCAAAACGATCCGGAAGCTCGTTGCCACCGCCGACGTGCTGATCGAAAATTTCAAGGTCGGCGGGCTGAAGAAATACGGCCTCGATTATGAGAGCCTGAAAGCGGTCAACCCGCGTCTCGTCTATTGCTCGATCACCGGCTTCGGCCAGAGCGGCCCCTACGCGCCGCGCGCCGGCTATGACTTCATCATACAGGGCATCGGCGGCCTGATGTCGATCACCGGCGAGCCGAACCGCGAGCCGCAGAAGGTCGGCGTCGCCGTCTCCGACATCTTCACCGGCCTCTATTCCGTCATCGCCATACAGGCGGCCCTGCGCCATGCCGAAAAGTTCGGCCAGGGCCAGCATATCGACATGGCGCTTCTCGACACCCAATGCTCGATCCTCGGCAACCAGAACCTCAATTACCTCGTTTCCGGTAAGCCGCCCGTGCAGATGGGCAACGCCCATATGAACATCGCGCCTTACGAGGTGCTGCCGGTGGGGGACGGCCACATCATCCTCGCCATCGGCAATGACGGCCAGTTCCAGCGCTTCTGCACGGTGCTCGGTATTCCCGAACTCGCGGAAGAGCCCGATTTCGCCACCAATCCGGCGCGCGTCGCCAACCGCGTGCGGCTGCGCGAAATCCTCGTTGCGAAACTGGCGACGCTCGCCCGGGACGAATTGCTGCCGAAGCTCGACAAGGCCGCCGTCCCGGCAAGCCCGATCAACAACATCGCCGAGATGTTTTCCGATCCGCAGATCGTCGCGCGCGGCATGCGCATGGACCTCGCCGATGCCGACGGCAACCTCCTGCCCTCGGTGCGCGCGCCCATGGTGATGTCGGAAACACCGCTCACCTACGAGCGCCCCTCGCCTCGTCTGGGCGAGCATACAGAGGAAATCCTCGCGGAACTTGAAGGGAAAGCGAAATGAAAACCGGTGGCCAGATCGTCGTCGAAACACTGGAGGCGAACGGCGTCGACCGCGTCTATTGCGTACCGGGCGAGAGCTATCTCGCCGTCCTCGACGCGCTCCACGATTCGACGGTCGAGACGATCGTGTGCCGGCAGGAAGGCGGCGCGGCGATGATGGCGGACA
>SCRB01000893.1 GCA_004299545.1 Rhizobiaceae bacterium | reverse complement strand
CCTATGACATGGTGGATCGTCTTGAGGTCGATCACGGCGGCCTCCTCGACCGTCAGGAGAAAGAACGCATCCTTCCGGTCACGCAGGAACAGGTTTTTCGTATGGGCGCCTTCGATCTCGCCGCGCAACGCCTGCGAATCCGCAACGGTGAACAAGGGCGGATGGGAGATCGTTTTGACGGGAATGCCGAGCCGGTCCAGAAACGCGAAAAGGGCTTCCGGCGTCGCCGGCTCCGGCCGGCCGGACACGGCTTCCTCTTTGGGCATGGTCTCGGGCATGGTGCGACCTGTTTTTCGATGGCGTCGTTTTTCTGAAAATAGCCATAGGGGCAAACAGGTCGTCGGAACAAGGCCGGAGCGGGAAAGAATGGTTCATGAGGCCCATCGTCCCGCAAATGGCCTCTTGGTACGAACGCAAATCGCGACGCGGCAACACCGATGCGGGGGCAGCTATTCCGCCGCGCCGCGGAAGGCGTCGGCGCCGGTTTCGAATTGCAGTCTCGCCAGTTCGGCATAGACGCCGTTCCTGCGCACCAGGCTTTGGTGCGTCCCCTCTTCGACGATACGCCCCTCGTCCATGACCAGGATGCGGTCCGCCTTGAGCACGGTCGCGAGGCGGTGCGCGATCACGATCGTGGTCCGGCCCTGCATCAGGCGCTCCAGAGCTGTCTGGACGAGCGTCTCGCTGCCGGCATCGAGTGCCGACGTCGCCTCGTCGAGAAGCAGGATGGGCGCGTCGCGCAGGATGGCCCGCGCGATGGCGATCCGCTGGCGCTGCCCTCCGGAAAGCGTGACGCCGCGTTCGCCGAGTTCGGTGTCGTAGCCTTTTTCCATCTGGCGGATGAATTCGTCCGCCAGCGCGTCCTTCGCCGCCGTCTCGATCTCTTCTGCCCGTGCACCCGGCCGGCCGAATGCAATGTTGTGGCGGGCGCTGTCGGCGAAAACGACGACATCCTGCGGCACGATCGCGATCCGTTGCCGCACCTCCTGCGGATCGGCTTCCCTGAGATCGACGCCGTCGATCAGGACGGCACCCCGATCGGGATCGTAGAAACGCAACAGCAGCGAAAAGACCGTGCTTTTTCCGGCACCGGAGGGGCCGACGATAGCAACCGTTTCGCCCTGCTCGATCCTGAACGACAGATCCGTAACGGCCGATTGCCGGGGGCGCGTGGGATAGGCGAAGGCGACATCGCGAAACTCGATCGTACCCTTGCGGACGGCCGGGAAGCGTTTGGCTGCGGGAGGCGATACGATCGCCGCGATTTCGGCGAGCAGTTCGGTCAGGCGCTCGGCGGCGCCGGCCGCCTGGCTGAGGTCGCCCCATACTTCCGACAGGGCGCCAAGCGCACTTGCCGACAAAACCGCGTAGATGACGAACTGGCTGAGCGTACCCGCCGTCATCGCGCCGGAGAGCACGTCGCGCGATCCGATCCACAACACCGCCACCACCGATGCAAAGACGAGGAAGATGGCGAGGAAGGTCAGGAAGGCCCGCGCGCCGACCGACGATTGGGCGGCGCGGTAGGCGCTTTCGACCGCATCGGTGAAGCGCCGCGTCACCAGCCCTTCATTGGTGAAGGCCTGCAGGGTGCGGATGGCGCCGATCTGCTCACTGGCATAGGCGGTGGCGTCGGCAAGCGTGTCCTGCGCCTGGCGCGAACGGCGGCGCACGAGACGGCCGATGGCAATCAGCGGTATGACGATGATCGGGATCGCTACGATAACGAGGCCGGAAAGCTTGATGCTGGTGAAGAGCATCATGATCAGCGCACCGAAGCCCAGGATGAGGTTCCGCAATGCGACGGACGCCGTTGGCCCGACGGCCGATTTGATCTGCGTCGTGTCGGCGGCGAGCCTCGAAACGATCTCGCCGGACTGCGTCTTGTCGAAAAAGGACGGCGACAGGCTCGTCACGTGGGAGAAGACATCGCTTCTCAAATCCGCGACGACGCGTTCGCCGAGCGTGATGACGAAATAGTAACGGCCCGCCGACGCCAGCGCGAGCACTGCCGCCAGCACGATCAGCATCGAAAAATAATTGGCGATGAAGGCCGGATCCGAATGGGTGAAGCCCTGGTCGATCATACGCCTGACCGCAAGCGGGAGCGAAAGCGTCGTCACGGCTGCGAGCGAGATCGGAAGAG
>SCRB01000892.1 GCA_004299545.1 Rhizobiaceae bacterium | reverse complement strand
GGCCGTGAACGCCAAACAGTCCCAGACGGCGAAGCCTGTTGCGGCAAAGCCCGAGCCGGTCAAAGCCGTTAAAACGAGGCCCGCGCCTCTCCAAGCCGGAACGGTCAAGGACATCAAAACAAAATCGGCGCCGGTCAAGGCGGCCGCGACGGCCGAAGCCGTGAAAAAGCCCGAGGCTAAGATAGCGCCCAAATCCGGCAAACCCGATCCGGCCGAGCCGCAGACCGCGCGCGAGGATGCGGATTCGCCCTTGCTCGACATGAGCGATGTCGGCGTGCGCAAGATGATCGCGCGCGCCAAGACCCGCGGCTACGTCACCTATGACGAGCTGAACAAGGTTCTGCCGTCCGACAAGGTGTCCTCCGAGCAGATCGAGGACACGATGTCCATGCTGTCCGAGATGGGCATCAACGTCATCGAAAGCGAAGAGCAGGACGAAGCGGCCGAAGCCGAACTGCCCGCCGTCGCCGAAGGCAAGGAGGTCGTCGGCAAGACCGGAACGGCCACCGAACAATACGATCGTACCGACGATCCGGTGCGCATGTATCTGCGCGAGATGGGCTCGGTGGAATTGCTCAGCCGCGAAGGCGAAATCGCCATCGCCAAGCGCATCGAGGCCGGCCGCGAGCTGATGATCGGCGCGCTTTGCGAAAGCCCGCTGACCTTCGAGGCTCTTACCGTGTGGCGCGACGAGCTGAACGAAGGCAAGGTGCTTCTGCGCGACATCATCGATCTCGAAGCGATGTACGGCGCCGGTCCCGACGCGCAGGCCGCCGTCGCCAACGGCGTGGCGCAGCCGCCCAACCCGGTCGTCATGAACGGCAATGCCGCCGCGCCCATAGCGCCCGCGGAGGTCCGCAAGCCCGAGCCGGTCGGGCTGCAAACCATGGCGAACGGCGAAGAAATCGATCCCGGCGAAGCCGCGGCCGCCGCCGATGCCGATGCCGAGGATGAAGACGAGGGCAATCTGCCGCTCTCCGCGATGGAAGCCGCGCTGAAGCCGCAGGTGCTCGAGACGCTCGACCAGATCGCCGCGCTCTACAAGAAGCTGGGCAAGCTGCAGGACGCCTCCGTCGAGGCCGCGCTCGCCGACGACGAGCTGTCCAACAGTCAGGAACGCCGCTACAAGAAGCTGCGCACGGACACCGTCGATCTGGTGAAGGGCCTCAGGCTCAACAACAACCGCATCGAAGCCTTGGTCGATCAGATGTACGGCATCAACCGCCGTCTGGTCAGCCTCGAAGGCCGTCTCTTGCGGCTCGCCGAAGCCCATGGTGTCGACCGCATGGACTTTTTGAAACAGCATTTCGGCAATGAGCTCGATCCCAATTGGGCGCGCCGCGTGGGCCGCCTCACGGGGACCGGCTGGAAGGAATTCGTCGGCGAGGAACGCGACAAGGTTCACGAGCTGCGCGACGGCATCCAGACGCTGGCGCAGGAAATGCGCACCTCCATCGTCGATTTCCGCCGCATCGTGCAGACGGTGCAGAAGGGCGAGCGCGAATCGGGCCAGGCGAAAAAGGAAATGATCGAGGCCAATCTGCGCCTCGTCATCTCCATCGCCAAGAAATACACCAACCGCGGCCTGCAGTTCCTCGACCTCATCCAGGAAGGCAATATCGGCCTGATGAAGGCGGTCGACAAATTCGAATACCGCCGGGGTTACAAGTTCTCGACCTATGCAACGTGGTGGATTCGCCAGGCGATCACGCGTTC
>SCRB01000086.1 GCA_004299545.1 Rhizobiaceae bacterium | reverse complement strand
CCGCCGACGTCACGCTCCTCACCGAGATTCGCGACCTGCTCGCTAGGCGCGCCTGAGTTTTCTTTGGCCGGCGGAGGCCCGCCGGCCATGCATTTCAGCCCGCGGTATTTGATGTCAGGCGGACACCATGCCTCTCGTTCGCATCTCGTTGCGTCGCGGCAAAGCCGCGAATTATCATTCTGCTCTCTGCGACGGCATCTATAGCGCGATGCGCGAAACCTTTGCCGTTCCGGAGGGAGACTGTTTCGTTCTTGTTCACGAACATGACGAGGGGACGTTCTTTGTCGATCCCGATTATCTGGGAATCCATCGCACCGAAGATACGGTAATTATCCAGATTACCTGCAACGACACGCGCACCGTCGAGCAGAAAAAGGCGCTTTATGCGGCCATAGCGAAGAATCTCGGCGCGGCGCCCGGCGTAAAGCCGGGGGACGTTTTCATCAATCTCGTTGAGGTCAAGCCTGAGAACTGGTCGTTCGGCAACGGATTGGCGCCCTACGCCGGGAAATAGCAGGTCAACCTTCCTTTTACGTCTCTCATTCACGCTGCAGGCAGCAAACCGCCATGAATCTGATCGACCAGCTGCGCGCCGAAGCGCGCCTTGCGCCGGAAAGCGGCATCGTTGCGCTCGCCAACCATGGGCGCGGCAAGGATGGGCTCATCCCGTTGTGGGTCGGGGAGGGCGGCCTGCCGACTCCGTCCTTCATTTCGGAAGCGGCGGTGAAGGCGCTTCAAGGCGGCGAAACATTCTATACCTGGCAGCGCGGCATCCCCGCCTTGCGCGAGGCTTTGGCATGCTATCACCGGCGGCACTTCGGCGGGCCCTATCAGCCCGAGGAATTTCTCGTCACTGGCGGCGGCATGCAGGCGATCCAACTCGCACTGCAAGCGACTGCCGGCGCCGGCGATGAGGTCATCTATCTCTCGCCGGCGTGGCCGAATTTTCCGGCTGCCGCCGAAATAGCGGGCGCACGCGCCATAGCCGTTCCGCTCGACCGTTCGGGCAATGGCTGGACCTGCGATGCGGCGCGGATCGAAAGGGCTGTCGGAGAACGAACGAAGGCGATCTTCTTCAACAGCCCGTCCAACCCGACGGGGTGGACCGCCGACAGGCCGACATTGAAGGCTGTCCTCGATCTTGCCCGCCGGAAGGGTCTCTGGATCATCGCCGACGAAACCTATGCTTTCTTCCATTACGGAAACACCCGCGCACCCTCCTTCCTCGACGTCATGGAGGCGCACGACAGGGTCATCTTCGTCAACACTTTCTCGAAAAACTGGGCGATGACGGGGTGGCGCATCGGCTGGCTGAAGGTTCATCCTTCCTTGCAGCAGGTTTTCGAGAATCTCATCCAATACGCCACGTCCGGGACAGCACAGTTCATGCAACGCGGCGCGGTCGCGGCGCTGGACGAGGGCGATTCCTTCGTTGCCTCGCAGGTCGCCCGGGCCAGACAGGCACGCGATCTCGTCTGCGATCGCCTCGCCAGAACGGGCCGCGCCCGGTTCCATGTGCCCGCGGGGGCGTTCTACCTTTTCTTCGCGGTGGATGGCGTTACCGATTCGACCGCGGCGGCCTTTCGCATCGTTGATGAGGCGAATGTCGGGCTTGCGCCGGGCGCCGCCTTCGGTCCGGGTGGGGAAGCGTTCTTCCGCCTGTGCTTCCATCGCCGTCTCGACCAGATAGAAGAGGCAGCCGACAGGCTTGCGGGTTGGATCAAGAGGCTTTGACCGCCTTGGAGCCTTCCAGCTAACCCTGAAAGACTCTAGCCGCCTGACTTCGACACCGCGAGCGGCACGATCCTGTCGGTCTGGATGACGTTGCCGCGATGTGTCTCCACGAAGGGGATGCCGAGCGCTTCCCACGTTTCCATGAGCGCGTCGCGCAGACCGTCGATCAGCACGTCCGAATGCAGCGGCGTCGGCGTGATCCTGAGCCTTTCGGTCCCTCGCGGCACCGTCGGATAGTTGATCGGCTGGATATAGATGGCATGACGTTCGAGCAGCCGGTCGCTTGCCATCTTGCAAAGTTCCGGATCTCCGACCAGGATGGGAACGATATGCGTTTCCGATGGCATCACGGGCAGCCCCGCCGCCGAAAGTACGTCCTTGGTGCGCTGCGCCTGCCGTTGCTGGCCGTCACGCTCCGCCTGTGAGCGTTTGAGGTGACGAATCGAAGCCGTGGCCGCCGCGGCGATCGCCGGAGGCAGGGCCGTGGTGAAGATGAAACCCGGCGCGTAGGACCGGACCGCATCGATCAGCGCTCGGCTGCCTGTGATATACCCGCCCAGCATGCCGAACGCCTTGGCGAGCGTCCCCTCGATGATGTCGATCCGGTGCGCCAGACCCTCGCGCTCGGTGACGCCACCGCCATGGGGGCCGTACATGCCGACGGCATGAACCTCGTCGATATAGGTCATCGCATTGTATTTGTCGGCGAGGTCGGCGATCGCGGCGATCGGCGCAATGTCGCCATCCATGGAATAGACCGATTCGAAGACGATCAGCTTGGCGCGTCCGGGCGCGACCGCCTTCAACAGGCTTTCCAGATGCGCCACGTCATTGTGCCGGAAGATTTTCTTTTCGGCGCCGGAACGGCGGATGCCCTCGATCATCGAGGCATGGTTGAGTTCGTCGGAGAGGATCAGGCAATTCGGCAACAGGCGCGCGATGGTGGAGATTGCCGCCTCGTTGGAGACGAAGCCGGAGGTGAAGACCAATCCCGCCTCCTTGCCGTGAAGGTCGGCAAGTTCCTGCTCAAGCTCGACAAGCGGGTGGTTGTTTCCGGAGATGTTGCGCGTGCCGCCGGCGCCCGACCCCATTCTCCCGGCCGCGTCGCACATGGCGGCGATGACGTCGGGGTGATGGCCCATGCCGAGATAATCGTTCGAGCACCATACGGTTATCTCGCGCGGACCTTTTTCCGAATGCCAGACGGCGCGCGGGAACGCGCCCACGATGCGCTCTAGATTGGCGAAGACCCGATACCGCTTTTCGGCATGAAGCTGGTCGATGGCTTCTTCGAAGAACCGCTGATAATTCATAGCATTCCCTGAGATTGCGGCCGGATCATAATCGTGGCGCCGATCGAAATCCATGACGAAATGGCGGTCAAAATGCCACGTTCGACAGGTATCCCCCCGTCATTGGAGGCAGGATAGCCGTCAGACCTTGCCAATAAAAGCCGGGAAAGGGGTTGATCTTGCGCAAAGGCGTTTGACGATTGCGCACTCCGCGGCATATGCGACACCGGAAATCCTTGATTGGAAGGACTTGGGTTGGAAGGACTTGACCGATGAAATCTGGAATCCTGATCGCGCCGTCAGTGCTTTCGTCCGATTTTTCCCGTCTGGGAGAGGAAGTGGAGGCTGTCGCCCGCGCCGGGGCCGACTGGATCCATCTCGACGTGATGGACGGTCATTTCGTGCCCAACATCACCTTCGGCCCGTCGGTCATCAAGGCGATCCGGGATCGCACGGACAAGGTCTTCGACTGCCATCTGATGATCGCGCCCGCCGATCCCTATCTCGACGCCTTCGCGCAAGCCGGATGCGATCGCATCACCGTGCATGCGGAGGCGGGGCCGCATCTCGACCGCTCGCTCCAGCACATAAGATCCCTCGGCAAGAAGGCCGGCGTTTCGCTCAATCCCGCGACGCCGGAAAGCGCTATCGAATATGTGATCGACCGGCTCGACCTTATTCTCCTGATGACCGTCAATCCGGGCTTCGGCGGGCAGGCCTTCATCCCTGCGATTCTCGACAAGATCAGGCGGGTGAAGGCTCTTGTCGGGGAACGCCCGATCGAAATCGAAGTGGATGGCGGCGTTTCACCCGAGACGGCACCTCTGGTTGCTGCCGCGGGAGCGACGGTGCTCGTGGCCGGTTCCCATGTCTTCAAGGGCGGCACGGAGGAAACTTATCGCCGCAATATCGAAGCGATCCGCCATGCAGCGGATGCAGCCCGCGCTGCGGACTGATCTTCTCGCCTGATGGACAGCCTCTCCCTTTTCGGTCTCGTTGCCGTCAGCCTGATGCTCGTCTTCTATGCGTTGGAGGCAAAAAGCCCCTGGTTTGTCCTTGCCTTCGCCTTTTCCTGCAGTCTCGGCTCGGCTTACGGTTTCCTGCAGGGCGCATGGCCTTTCGGTCTGGTTGAAGCGATCTGGTCCATCGTCGCCTTGAGGCGCTGGTGGCGTGCTACGCGGGCATGATCTGGCCGGCAGCGTGCGGATGCGCTCATTCCGGCTTGCCGGAAACGGGATTGACCTTCAGTTCGACTTTGGCCTTGTCGGTCGTGTAGTAGGTGATCTCGTAATAGCCTTCGCGGCTCCAGTCGATTTCGCCGATATAGTTGAAGTGGTCTCGCTGCTCCACCTGTGCCACGATTTGCGAGAGCTTCATGGCATTCTGTGGCGGCACCGCCTTGGTGGTGGATTGCGCGAACCCCGGCGCCGCGCCAAGCGCGAGAAAAGCTGCCGCCACGAAAAGGGTCGTTTTAGCGCGCGACATGAGGGCTCCTTTCGCTATCGTTTCAGCAGAAGAACGAATTTCAACTTATACAGGTTCCGTCGCTTAGTTGCGACCGGGATGCTCCTCCGGGCGATTTGCGCCAACCGGCAGTGAACCGGGGTCGAAAGGTTCGCCGGGCGGAAGGGAAAGCTTATCCATCAATCGCGCCGCGATACTGATGATTTCCCGTTCCGATGGTGTGAGGGCGTCAGCCATCTTCTGCGCCAGCCACGCATTCTGGCGGGCAGCGTCCTCCGCCAGCAGATCATGGCCGCCAGGCGTGATGGCGAGGAGGAATTGGCGCCTGTCCACGGGATCCTGCGTTCGCCTGAGAAGGCCTTTTTCCTCCAGGTCGGCGATGAGGCGGGTAATGGACTGGGGCTGGAGCCGCTCGACCTGGGCGAGGTCAGAAGCGGTCATGGGCCGCCCCAGCCTTTCCAGTCGCGAGAGAAGCGCAAGTTTTGCGGCACTGACGCCATGATCGGAGCGCATCCGCCTCAGTTGCCGCGCCAGCGCAAGCGTGCTGCGGCGCGTCGCATGCGCGATCGCCAAAAGAGCTTCCAGATCGCCGTTTCCATCCATTGCCGTCGAAAATACTCCTCAGATACGTATTTTCTTCACTACATCACGTTCAGCCC
>SCRB01000891.1 GCA_004299545.1 Rhizobiaceae bacterium | reverse complement strand
GGGATTCTCGGTCGTCGCACCGACGAGGATCACCGTCCCGTCTTCCATGACAGGCAGGAAGGAATCCTGCTGGGCCCTGTTGAAGCGATGGATTTCGTCGACGAAAAGCAGCGTCTGACGCCCATTGGCGCGCCTGAGTCTCGCGCCTTCAAACACTTTCTTGAGGTCGGCGACACCGGAAAAGATCGCGGATATCTGCTCGAAGCCGAGGCCGGTATCCTTTGCCAGGAGCCGCGCCACCGTCGTCTTGCCGGTGCCGGGTGGCCCCCAGAAAACCATGGAGCCGAGCGAATTGGAACGGATCATGCGCGTCAATGCGCCGTCCGGTCCGGTCAGATGCTCCTGCCCGACGACGTCTTCCAGCCGCCGCGGACGCAGCCGGTCGGCGAGCGGCCGGCCCGGCTCCTGCCTCCTTGGTTCGCTCGCTTCGAAAAGATCGACCATGTCAGCCCGAAGAATCCCGTCAGTACCGGATCACCTGCTTGATCGTCTGCCCGCCACGCTGGAGGGTAAAGCGCCACCAGCGCGTCTTGCTTGCCGCCGCTTTCTGCAGGTCCTCGGCACTGCCGATCGCGGTGCCGTTCACTTCCTTCACGATATCCTTGGGCTGGAAGCCGACGCTATCCGCCGGGGAATTGGGCGTCACATCCACAACGACGACGCCGGTCGAATTCATCGACATGCCGAGTCGCTCGGCGAGGCGCGGCGACAGGGCCGCGACCTTTGCGCCGGCGAAGGGACTGTCCCCGCTAATGGTGGTCTCCGTCGCGGATTCACCCGCCGGAGCGCGTTCGAGTGTCACATGAAGTGTTTGTTTCGCACCCTGCCGGTAGATTTCCAGCGTCACGGTCGTTCCGATGGCCTGCGTCGAAATCCGGTAGTTCAGCGCGTCGGAATCGCTGACCGGGGTGCCGTCCACGGAAAGCACGACATCACCCACCTTCAGCCCCGCCTTGGCGGCCGGCGCATCCTTGGCGAGTGATGCGACAAGCGCGCCCTTCGGCCTGTCGAGGCCGAGCGCGTTGGCTTCCTGGGCGTCGATGTCCTGGAATTCGGCGCCGATATAGGGCGTCTCGAAAAAGCCGCTGCCGCTCTTGGCGGAGGCGACGAAAGCGCGCACCATATTGGAGGGAATCGCGAAGCCGATGCCGACGGAACCGCCGCTCTGGCTGTAGATGGCCGAATTGATGCCGACCAGCTGGCCTTTCATATTGATTAGCGCCCCACCCGAATTGCCGGGATTGATGGCAGCATCGGTCTGGATATAGAAGCCGAAGTCCGACACGCCGATATGGGTCCTGGCAAGAGCGGAGACGATGCCGCTCGTCGTGGTTTGTCCCACCCCGAACGGGTTGCCGATGGCGAGCACCAGATCGCCCACTTCAAGCGCATCCGAATCTCCGAGCGGAATGACGGGAAACGGCTCCTTCCCCTGGATTTTGAGGACCGCGAGATCGACGCGCGCATCCTTGAGCAGAATCTTGCTCTCGAATTCCCTCCCGTCCGAAAGCGCCACCTTCACCTCGTCCGCGCCGCGGATGACGTGATAATTGGTGACGATGATGCCGGACGGATCGACGATCACGCCGGAGCCGAGCGAAGACTGCACTCTCGGCGGCATGCGCTGGCCGAAGAACCGCTCGAAGAACGGATCGTCCATGAACGGCGAGCGGACATGGACGCGGCTCGAAGCATAGACGTTGACGACAGCAGGCGCCGTTTCCTTGACCAGCGGCGCGAAGGAAAGCTCCATTTCGCCTTTGCTGAAGGGAACGCGGCGAACGGCCTTGTCGTCCTGTTTCTGCGCCGGCGGCGGCGC
>SCRB01000890.1 GCA_004299545.1 Rhizobiaceae bacterium | reverse complement strand
CAGGCTTCTTTGCATTGGAGGATTTGGGTCTCATCTTCGTTCCTTCGTCACTACGACGAGACCCAAATCCTCCTTAAATCACAACCTCAAATCTGGGCCATAGGTGCTGACGGGGAACACTGCGCAGTTCGTTTTCGGGATAGTCGGTAAACTTGATATTGACGCCGGTCGCCTTGGCGAAAATATCCTTGTGGCTTTCGATAAAGTCCATCGCCGGCAGGTGACGGCAGGCGACATTCAGCGTCACGCCGCTGAACGCACCGGCAGCGGCATAGTCCTTGACGGAGTCCACCACGGCTTGCTGATAATCGGCGGCGTAAGCCGCCGTTGCGATGCCGGTTGTCGCCAGGGCGGCACCGAGCATTGTGCATAGCGTTTTCATCATCTTTATTCACTCCTCCTTCAACGATTACCCGCGCCGAACGCGGAACGTTCTCTTTCGATCAGATCCAGGCCCAGATTCCGCCCAAACAATCGGAATTGGCAGCTTCCGTCGCGAAACTCCGCGCCGCACCTGCTTTCGAAAATCGTGATTCATAAAAGCGCATTCCCACCTGTCCGTCGTTCTCGGTAGTTGCTTTGACAGCTGTGCAGTGGGGTCCACGACGTTTATCGGTTCCGAAGGGCTGCTCTTTTGCTTTTCCTCCTTCCAGCCAATTTTACAAAAGTACATATTCTATAGACTTTTGTAAAATCGAAAATTCGCAGCGCGGTGCCGGAGGCGGTCAGTAGCGCTGCCGCGTCGGCGTCATGCAGATCTCCTGGACGAGAACCGTCTGCGGCATGCTGTAGGCAGACAGCATCAGTTCGGCGAGGTGCTCGGGTCCGATCCCTCCGCCGATCTTCGCCTTGTTCTCGCGATAGGCAGCGAGTGTTCCCGGGTCGGTCACATGATCGAGCACTTCGGTCTCGATAATGCCCGGGGACAGCACGACGACACGAACATCATAGGCCGACAGATATTCGCGCAGGCTTTCCGAGATACCGTGCACGAAATACTTGGTGCCGCAGTAGACGGTATGGTCGGGATAGACCTTCCTGCCGGCGATCGAACTCATCATGAACAATGTGCCACGGCGGCGTTCCATCATTCCGGCCATGACCGCATGAACGGAATTCAGGACACCCTTGGTGTTGATATCGATCATCTCGTCCCATTCGGCCGGGTCCTGCCTGCCGATGTCGGCAAGGCGCGCAATACCGGCATTGCAGAACATCATGTCGACCGGCCCGTAAACGGCCTCCGCCTCCGCCACGGCGGACGCGATCGCGGCGCGATCGCGGACATCCACGCGGCGACAGAGCGCCTCCGGCAGGTTCAGCGCCTCCATCCGTTCGATACGGCGCGCCATCATGAGCACGGGATAGCCTGCCTCGGAAAAGCGCTTCGCCACCGCCTCGCCAATGCCCGAACTGGCGCCGGTGATCGCCACGAGCGGCAAATCATTCATCGTCATTCTCCTCCCATGATCGTACGCCCCATGTCTTACCCTGACGGCTTCAGGCCTCACCTGCGGCGAAGCCCTCGAGAAAATCGGAATCCGCTGCCAGGTCGAGGAAAGAGAAGCGGTTGCGCATTTCTCGCGAATGGATGACCGCCTCTCGATAGAAGCCGATTTCCAGCCCAAGATCCTGAGCCGTGACGGGCCCGCCTGCATCCTTGAGCATTCGCTCCATATCGGCGACCGGAATGATGAACGGAGCGAGTTCCTGACGCAATTGCAGCCAGATGTTTGCGAGACGCTCGTTGATGCGCTTCGCGGCCTCTCCATCAAAGGCTTTCTTCCTCCATTCGGCTTCGCATTGCGGTGCGATCCGGGGACCCATGCGCCGCGCCATTCCTGCCGGGTCGATCCGCGTCGCATGAATCTCGGGCGGCGCCTCACGCGCCAGCATCTTCTGTTGCAGCCGGGCCATGGTCAGCGCCGCGACCCCGACTTGTTGACCATGCAAGGTGCCGGGGTGACGTTTTCCTGCGAAGCAGTCGATGTAGTGAGAAATCTGGTGCTCGCCCATCGAGCCGTGGTTCGAGACGCCGGTAAAGGAAACACCGAGGCCGCAGAGAGTGAGGACACGATAAAGAGAGGTGATTGCGGTGATGTCGCCGGAGGGAAGGCGTCCGGCGAGCCCGTTCAGGATGCGCTCGTCATTTTCCTGGATCAGGAAGGGGGTCTGCCGGTAGGTGGTGCCAAGAAGACGATGCGACATCCACCAGTCGACTTGCGCTACCGATCGGGCAAGGCAATCGCCAAAACCAGCAGCATTCAGATAAGCCGGGGCGGCCGCCGAGACCGAGAGGTCGACAAAGAAGCCGCACGGCGCATGCGCAGGCAGAGACACCTTCAAACCGGATGGCAGCGTCAGCGACGCGGTGGTCGAGGTGTAGCCGTTCATCGAACCGGCCGTTCCGAAAACGCAATAGCGCCGTCCATCCTTATGGGTCACATATTTGCACAGATTGTTGAGCGTACCGGACCCTACCGCCACAACCCCGTCGACCCCATCGAGTTTGCCTTTCAAAGCCTCGACGGTCGCAAGATCCGCATGTGGATGGTCAAGGATGACGGTTCTCACCGGTATGGATCTGGCAAGCGCATTTGCCACGCGGCGCCCCATTGCCTCGTAGGTTGCCGTATCGGCGACCACGGCCAATCTCTCACCAAGTTGCATGGAATCGACAAGATCGGCTTCTCTCCCCTCGAGCGAGACATCGAAGACAATTGATTCGTATGGGATTTCGGGAATTTTCCCTGTTTCGGGATCGACCCAGCGGCCCGCGATGATGTCGTCGATCAACGCAGTACGGCTTTTCCCGTGGGCATCTTCCGGTTGACCGCCTCCCGTATCCGTGACCATTCTCATTCTCCTAGGTTTTACAAAAGATAACTATGCCGATACATATGTCAACGCGCTACCTGACGTAAGAAGGATATACGGAGGACAAAATCCGGATGGGGAAAGAGAATCGGCGGCAGCAGACATCCTCGGGCACGGGCGCAGTGCCCGCAGAGTTCGACGACGCGACCGTTTGGGCTGCCTGGATGTATTATGTCGATGAATTGACGCAGAGCGAGATCGCCGAGATCGTCGGCGTTTCGCGCGTGACCGTTATCAAGATGCTGCAGGAGGCGCGCGACCGTGGTGTCGTTTCCATCCGCATCAACACGGAAATAGCGGGCCGCGCGCAACTGGCGCGTGAACTAGCCCATACGTTCAATCTCGACGCC
>SCRB01000085.1 GCA_004299545.1 Rhizobiaceae bacterium | reverse complement strand
TCTGACTGAAGCCAGCCAAACTGCTCTAATACATCCCATATATGAGGTTTGCCCTCTCCGCAGGGGAGGGCAAACCTCATATATGGGATGTATAAAGCGCGTCGCGTCAGTCCGTTTAAACGCGTGCGCGTCAGGCCGATCAGAAGATTAGGGGTGCGGGACCCGCTCGCGCCTGCGCGTATCACCATGAGCCGTGGTGTTCGGGAACCCGGGAGATGACCGGTAGGGCGGCAACGAGGAGTAGCGCTGCCGCAACATAGACCCAAGCCTGAATATGGCCTGGAGCGGCGGAGCCGGCGAGGATGGTCGTGGTTATCGAGATCGTGGCGATCGATCCGATCTGGAGGGACAATGTTCGCAGCGCGGCAAGCGTCGAGGATTGTTTCGGTGCCAGTTGAAGGCCAGCATTGCGGCTCGCCGGGTTGATCGTCCCCAGACCAGCGCCGATCACGAATGCCGAACCCGCCAGCCAGACATAGGGCGAAATGCCGAATTCCGGTTTGAGGGCAAGCAGGAGTGTTCCGATCACGATAGCGATGCTGCCGGCATAGATCGGCAGCCGATGGCCGGTGCGACGCAGCGCCAGGGCGACCGTGACCGACATCATGATCGTCGCGATTCCCTGCGCGATCAATAACGTGCCGGCATCGAGCGCGCCGATCCCATAGCGATCGGCGGCATAGAGCGGGATGAGCGCCACGACCCCGATGGTGATGCCGGTGAAAATCATGTTGACGAGATTGACCACTCCGAAGTTCGGCCCATGGATCAGGTGCGGGGCGATAAACGGATGGGCCGAACGGCCGATGTGCCGGAAGAACATCCATGTGGCGACGATCGCGATTGCCAGCGGCACGACAAACGCCGGCGACCAGGCATGCGCATTCCTCTCTCCCAGGAAAGTGACGGCCAGCATGCCCGCGAGCAGGCCGCCGCCCAGCAGGGCCATGCCGGGAACGTCCATGCCGAAAGGGGTCTTCTCCTGCCGGGGCGGGTCGCGCGGTATGTAGCGCAACGCCAGCATGATAACGGCGATCCCGATCGGGACGTTGACCAGGAAAGCGGCCCGCCATGTCCAGTAAGACACGAACAGCCCGCCGAATATCGGCCCGATCATCGCGCCGATCGGAAAGATGCTGCCGAACAGGCTGACGGCACGGTCGCGCGCGTCGCCGAAATAATCGACGATGATCCCTGTTGCCGAAGGCGTGAAACCCGCCCCACCCGCCGCTTGCAAGGCGCGGAGCGCGATGAGCGCGAAGATGTTCTCGGCCAGGCCGCAAAACAACGACGCCACTGTAAAAACGATGACCGAGCCGAGAAACACCCTGCGGCGACCGTACTGCTCGCTCAACCGGCCGCTGATCGGCAGCATGACCACGAAGCCGAAGGAATATGCCGTAAGCGTCCATCCAGCCCAGTTGACCGTCGTTCCCAGCCCGTGCTGGAGAGCCTGCAGGACTGTCGCGACGATCGTCCCATCGATCGACATCATCAGCAGCGACAGGGCGACGATGAAGAACACCATGCCGCGGTGGAGAGGCCCGGTCGTCCCGGACGGATCACGGGGATGATCCGCCCCCGGTGTATCCCGCTGTGAACTTATGTCCTGCATGCTTCTTGCTTCTGACGCGCGGCGGAGCCTGATGCGATCGATCGATTCGCATTGGACTCCTATCCCTCTGTTGAGGATGATCTTCCAGGAAAACCGGTGTCTGCTCTCCGGTCCATGCTCTAAGCGCCTGCCGCGGCGAGGGCAAGCATGAACGATAGCTCACTCGGTTTGAAAGAGGCGGGGCGGGACATGCAAGCCTTTTCACTCCGGAAAGTGCGGCGTATCCGTCGTACAGCTGGCCCGATGCTACGGCCGAGGTGTTTGATCCCGGGGTTTGATGGTGCAATCTTTTCCACCGAATGGAAGGAAGTACTATGGGCCAAATACTTCACGGGAGCGCCACGACCACGCACGCAGTCCGAACTGCAGTACAGCAATCGCAAGCTTCGGCCGCGGAACTGAGCCGGAGCTACGGGATCAATCCGAAGACGGTTCTGAAGTGGTGCAAGCGGACGACGGTCGAGGACCTCAAGACTGGACCGAGAGAACCGCGTTCAACCGTCCTGAATGAAGAAGAGGAGGCGATCATCATCGCGTTCCGGCGCTATACGCTGCTGGCGCTGGATGATTGCCTCTATGCTCTTCAGCCGACAATCCCGCATCTGACGCGATCGTCATTGCATCGATGCCTGCAACGCCATGGAATTTCGAGACTGCCGGAGGTGGATGGCGACAAGCCGTCGAGAAAGAAGTTCAAGGCCTACGCAATCGGCTACTTTCACATCGATCTGGCTGAGGTGCAGACCGCCGAAGGCAAGCTCCACCTCTATATCGCGATAGACAGGACCTCCAAGTTCGCCTTTGTCCACCTCGTCGAGCGCGCCACCACCCGAACGGCGTCGGACTTCCTCGAAGCACTGGTTGCCGCTGTTCCTTACGAAATACACACGGTGCTGACCGACAACGGCATCCAGTTCGCCGACATCCCCAAGAACCGCAACGGACCAACCGCCCGGTTCCGCGGCCATCCATTTGGCCGGGCATGCTGGCGACACGGTATCGAGCATCGACTGACCAAGCCCAAGCATCCTTGGACAAATGGCCAGGTCGAACGGATGAACAGGACGATCAAGGAGGCAACCGTCAAACGCTATCACTACGACAGCCACGATCAACTCCGCAGACATATTGGCGATTTCGTCGCGGCATACAATTTCGCCCGCCGCCTCAAGACCCTGAGAGGCCTCACGACTTATGAATACATCTGCAGCGTCTGGGCAAAAGAGCCCGAAAGATTCAGGCTCGATCCGATCCATCAAATGCTTGGACTACACAGCATCGGATGTTCAAGTACCCGTTGTCTGAAGATCGAACGCATGAAGCCTGCCATCTGGCTCTGTGGGCCGTCATTCGGCTCGTAACGGGTAATGAGGTAACGCATCCAGTCGTATTCGATACTGCCGCCCGCATTCTCGACGACGGCCAGCAGGTCGCCTGTCATCGTTAGAAACTGGCTCATACTCATGACGAAGGCGCCGAAGCCACAGGCGAAGAGCAGGGAAGGCGGGGAAAACGACGGCTTGCTGAAGTGTTTAAAAAAGCGCCGCTCTTTTTTTAGGGGAGGGCCCGTTTCGAGCCAAAAGTCCCCTTGCCGGGATCGATGCGGCGCTTCGTTCA
>SCRB01000889.1 GCA_004299545.1 Rhizobiaceae bacterium | reverse complement strand
CCGAGGGCTGGTGGCATATCGAGCCGTCGAGCTGCAAAACGCTGATCGAGGGGCCGCTTTCGTCCCGCTACTACTATCTTTACGCGGAAGACGCCGACCGCGGCGGCCGCTGGGACGGCCCGGTCAACATGTGCGTGGCGGAAAAAGAGTTCAAGATCGCCGGCGTGAACGATTGTTTCGCGCGCGGGTTCCAGCGTGCCGGGTTCAGGGAGTATGACACTGGCCGGCAATCGAGCTGGATGGTGCAGTTGACGGACCAGCCGTCGCCGCACGGCGCGGCGGCGATAACGGGAAACAGTACGAAATGAAACGAAGCCGCAAGGTCAAGATCCTGGCCACGCTTGGGCCAGCATCATCCGACGAAGCGATGATCCGACGCCTGTTCGAGGCCGGAGCCGACGTATTCCGCATCAATATGAGCCATACCGACCACGATCTGATGCGCACGCTGGTGGCGCGCATCCGCGCCGTCGAGAAAGCGGACGGCAGGCCTATCGGCATACTCGCCGATCTGCAGGGGCCGAAACTGCGTGTCGGCAAATTCGCCGACGGCAAGGTATCGCTTACGATCGGACAGAGCTTCACGCTCGACGGCGATCCCGAACCCGGAAACCAGAACCGCGTGCAGCTCCCGCACCCTGAAATCCTCTCTTCGGTGGAAGTCGGCCACAGGCTGCTCGTCGATGACGGCAAGCTGCAGCTCATCGTCGAGGCGACGGACGGCACGTCGGTGCGCACCCGCGTGGTTGCTGGAACGAGCATATCCGACCGCAAGGGCGTCAGCGTGCCCGATACGACCTTGCCGGTCGGCGCGTTGACGGAAAAGGATAGGCGCGACCTCGACGCCGTGCTGGCAACGGGCGTGGACTGGATAGCACTCTCCTTCATCCAGCGGCCGGAGGACCTAGCCGAAGTGCGCAAGATCGCCCGCGGCCGGGCAGCGCTGATGTCGAAGATCGAAAAGCCGCAGGCGGTGACGAGGCTGTCGGAGATCATCGAACTGTCGGATGCGCTGATGGTGGCGCGGGGCGATCTCGGCGTCGAGATGCCGATCGAAAAGGTGCCGGGCATCCAGAAGCAGATCACGCGCGCCGCACGCCGGGCCGGCAAGCCGGTCGTCGTCGCGACGCAAATGCTGGAATCGATGATCTCCTCGCCCGTGCCCACCCGCGCCGAGGTCTCGGACGTGTCTATCGCGGTCTTCGAAGGTGCTGACGCGATCATGCTTTCCGCCGAATCGGCCGCGGGCCAGTATCCGGTGGAGGCCGTGTCGATGATGAACAGCATTGCCGAGGAAGTAGAGAGGGACCCGACCTATCCCGGCATCATCAACGCCCAGCGCAGCGAGCCGGAAGCGACGGGCGCGGATGCGATTGCGGCCGCGGCAAGACAAATTGCCGAAACCCTCGATCTTTCGGCCATCGTCACCTACACCGCGTCGGGAACGACAGGGCTGCGCGCGGCGCGCGAGCGGCCGCGCGTTCCGATTATCGCTCTTTCGCCGGTGGTCCACACGGCGCGGCGCCTTTCGCTCGTCTGGGGCATGCACTGTGTCGTCACCGAGGACGCCGAGGACCTCGACGACATGGTCGACCGCGCCTGCCGCATCACCTATGAGGAGAAATTCGCCAACCCCGGCGACAGGGTGATCATCACCGCTGGCGTGCCGCTCAGGACGCCTGGCGCGACTAACATGCTGCGCATCGCCTATATCGGATCGGACGGACTCGGCGGGCTTTGAACCTGCCCGGCGGGCAGGTTCGTTCCCCCAGCGGAAACAGCGTCGGCAGACAGAAACTTCGGTTGCAAATCGGCGCATGGCAGCCTATATGGCGGCCTGCCGCGCTCCCATCGTCTAGCGGTCCAGGACGCCGCCCTCTCACGGCGGAAACAGGGGTTCGATTCCCCTTGGGAGTGCCAATGAAATCAAATACTTATGCGATAGCCGCGCTTTCGATCAAATATCGGTGGAATAAACCTCTGCGTACTCCTGCGACCGACTGGCGGTATGGTCGCCGACCAGTAATGCAAAGGCAGCCGCATGGCTACCGGTCGGAATCTGTCAACCTGCGGTCAACCTAAAACCGCTGTCGAAACCCTTCGCGCTGGGATCCAGGAACATTGACGACGTCGGTGCCAGAATTACCCCGAAGATACAGCTAATGACGTTCGGATGACACCGGTAGCGCACCGGCGTCGCTGGCAATTCCGTCGCGGCATCGCCAATCGAGAGCCGCGCCCCTACGAAGGCGTCCCTTTCCTATTCTTCGCTTTTCGGTCCTCTGCCTCTTTCACCAAGCGTGCCCTTACCCGCAAATATACTGCGCTCGGTCCCCGTGACGGCGAGCGCTCCTTGGCAGATGCAACTGGCTTGGCGCTTGATGTGCCTCGCCAGCGAAACAAGCCGTCGACCTGCGCAGGAGTGATCAACACCTGTTTGTCGACATGGTAGCAATGCCCGGACTTCAACGCTTTCTGCCGGAGAGTTCTCGCCGACATGCGAATGCCACGCGCCTGGAAATGTTCAGACCAGAATTCGGGCGACCTAGCGATGCGCAAGACGTCTGGCATCGGATCCTTTTCAAGTTCTCCTAGTATTTCAGAGCTGGGATCGGCGGCGCCCAAGAATCGCCGGATCAGCATCTCGGTGGTCGATGTGCCCATCACCTCTGCCAAGAAGCGGATTGACGCGTCGGCCGTGGCCATCGCCCGCATTGAGGCAAAAGTGAAGCCCTCGCGCTTGGCTATTTCGCGGAGGGCCTCAAGGTCTTCGATCGTAGCCGCGTCGTGGTCCTGTGGTATCTCGACAGGCATGCATCCCTCCCGCTTAGAGCACCCCAAGAGCTATAGGTTCACGCGCGGATTAGATCGTCAATGAGCGCGAGCGTCGTTGACCGGCCGGCAGCCTGGTCAACAAACGCCACGGCTGCGAACGCTGCCGCCTGAGCTAGTTGAACGGCCTCTGCCGTGCCGGCGGCGCGCTGGCGCTCCACCAGCGTGTCAAAACCGCGGTTGATCGCGCGGGCGAAGTCCTCTTCTCCAGGTGCATTCATTGGATAGGCCGCCCTTCGAAATAGCCGAGTGCCGCCTTGAGGAGGCTGAGTTGCAAGGGCTCGCAATAGCCCTGTTCCATTTCCCGAAGAAGAAGTCTAAGCGCTGCTTGAGCCCCTTCCATCGATGTTGCGGGAACGCACCAATTTTCGAGGATGCTCTGCGGCCGATATAGAAGGCGTTCGGATGCGGCAGCGTCTTGCTTTTCATCAAGATCTTCAGGCAATTCGCCGTAAGCATCATACGAGAAGACATAATGATTGACGGCTGTGAGGAGCGGATCACCACTCTCTGCAACGGGAGCGAAAAGTAGTAAAGAGGCATCAGCCATGGTCGATCTCCTTCTTAGATCGGTTTCGGTTAGGGGTCATTCGGTGTGCCAGCACTGCATGGCCCCGTTGCATTTGTGTGCAACTGAATGTAATATGCACTCATAGATAATGAATGTCAACTGCACACAAATGAATTCAATGGCGAAAACATCTGCGCTTTCCGTCCGCGTTTCCGATCAGGTCAAGGCCGCAGTCGAAAAAGCTGCGGCCGATGATAGCCGGTCCTCAGCATCCCTCGTGGAAAAGGTCATGACGCAATGGCTCCGCGAGCACGGCTACCTGAAGGATACCGAATAATTCTGTAAGCAAACGCTTGACATTTCGTCAGCAAATGGCTTACATAAGGCATGATCAAGTCGTTCAAGAACAAGGCGCTGGCGGACCTCTTCGAAACCGGGAAAACCGGCAAGATCGATGCCAAAATGCACAAGCGCATCATTGTCAGGCTCGATCGGCTGGAAGCGGCCGAACGCCCCGAAGACATGAACCTTCCCGGCTTCCAGTTCCATCCGCTGAACGGCTTCAATCCAACGCGCTATTCGGTCCATGTGAATGGGCCATGGTGCGTAACCTTCGAGTTCGAAGGAACCGATGCCACACGTGTGGATTACGAGCAATACCACTGATCACCACGCCAAGGAGGGCAAGATGGTCATCTACGAAGTTTCCCGTCCGATAAAGCGCGCACCCTCTCACCCCGGTGCGCTACTCGACGACATCATTCCCGCTACGGGCAAGAGCAAGACTGAGATCGCGCGTCTGCTTGGTATCTCTCGCCAGCAGCTTTACGATATTCTCAGTGAGAAGAAACCCGTTTCCCCCGGAGTAGCAGCCCGTCTAGGCAAGATGTTTGGCGACGGCGCCGGTGTCTGGCTGCGCATGCAGGCCGCTTACGACGCATGGCATGCAGAGCATGAAGTGGATGTGTCGAACATCCCGACGCTGGAGATGGCGTAACATTATTGGGCGAGACGGTCTCTGAAAGGGCTTCGACAATGACGCGAACCGAATTGCTGGCCTTTCTGATCTTCCCGGTTGTGGTGCGCTTGCCATTGGGTATAGAGCCATGCGCCTGTCGCCGCGGATGGACATAGGAGGTCTCGTTTCCAGAAACGACACCCTTCGCAACCAGCGCCCGTACAGTCTTGAGGACATTATCGTGGCTGCTGCCGGTTATCTCGCGGCTCGACATCGTGAGCACTTCTGCAAGCTCAGCGCTTGGGGCAGCGATCCTTGATAATCTGGAAAGCTTCCTTGGCTCCAATTGCAGGAAATGTTCCCTTCTTTGTGCCAGATCGGAATGGGACATCGCCCTTCGAACCTTCAAAGATGGCGATCAGTCGCTGACTGTCGGCGTTCCCGAGGATACGCTGTTTCCCCACATGCGGCACGTCGCCGGCATTGAAGGTAAAGTGCTGGGTTGCATCGTCCGCGCGGACATCGACGTTTGAGGTTTGATCGAACGAAATAATGCCGCCAGGTTCATAACCCATCGTGATCGCCCCGGCAGCGCCGCACATAGCCAGCAGAGAGGCCTTGTCAAAAGCGTTGTCGGTTTTCTCTACGACGACACCGACTGGGAAAGTCATCTGATCGAAGGAATCTTGCCAGAATTGAACCGCCCAGCCGGCTGTATTGCCGTCGGCAAGTGCACCTGACGAGAAGGCCGCC
>SCRB01000084.1 GCA_004299545.1 Rhizobiaceae bacterium | reverse complement strand
CGCCGAAGACAAGCAGAACGTCATTTTTGCCATGGAAGAGGCAGAAACCGCGATCCCGCCTTACGCGCAAAAGCGGATCGTTCATGAACTCCGCAAGCTTTCGGCACAGTCGCTATTCACGTCACACTCGCCCTATGTGCTTGAGGAGTTCAGTCTCGACGAGACCGTCATCCTATCCAGGTCAGACGACGGTCAACTGAGCCAGTCGAAGATCGAGCTACCGGAGAGCGTCAAGCACAAGCGCTATCGTCAAGAATTCCGAACCCGCTTTTGCGAAGGGCTGTTGTCGCGGCGCGTTCTGATCGCAGAGGGAGCAACAGAGGCGACCGCGTTCCCAGTCGCAGCGCGCCGTTTATCCGAACTCAATCCGGCGACATATGCTTCGCTGGAGGCGCTTGGCGTGTGCGTCATCGACGCTGGGACCGAGAATCAGATCGCCGACCTCGGCGCCCTGTATAAGAGTCTCGGCAAGCGAACCTTCGGGCTCTGCGATAAGCAGACCGACCCGGCCAAGGCGGCCATCGAAGCCCAAGTCGAACACCTGTTCACGCACGATGAGAAGGGCATTGAAGATCTTATCCTCAAAAACACCACGCTGGCCGCGCTCCAACGATTCGCCGATCAGCTCGATTGGCCGCCGCATCTGCAGGCCAAATACCCGGATCCGAAGGCCCAGGCGGTCGCTGCTCTCAAAGACTATTTCGGCTGGTCGAAGGGGAACTGGGGGATCGCTGAGTTTCTGGCCCAGTGCTCTGAGGCGGAGATGCCTCAGTGGCTACGCGAGGCCTGCGTCACGCTGAAAGCACTGTGCGATCCGCCACCGTTACCGCCGCCGCCACCGCCGGAAGGCGACGACGACTTCGCCGATCTTCTTGGGTAGGTGGATATGCCGTGGTCGATCTAACCGAGACGCAGAAGGAGATCGTTGAGGCCGTTGGCCATCAACTCGTGACCGGTGGGCCGGGCTCGGGCAAAACGACCGTTTCGATCCTCAAGGCCGCGAAGATTGCGCGTGAAGCCCTGAAGCCAAGTCAGCGCATCCTCTTTCTGAGCTTTGCGCGCGCTACGGTCTCGCGCGTTCTGGAGGCGATCGACGAAGAGAGCGCGATCACGCGGGAGGAGCGGCAGCGGATCGAAGTCGATACGTATCACTCGTTCTTCTGGCGCATCCTCAAGACACACGGCTACCTCATCGGCTTCCCGCGACGGATGACCATCCTTACGCCTCCGAATGAAGCGATTGCGTTGTCGACCGTTCGAAGCGGTTACAAAGCGGCTTCGAAGCTGTCGGACGCGGAAAAGGCGGAAAAGCGCGCGCGAGAGGAAGCCGAACGCAGTCGCCTAGCGACTGAAGAAGGGAAGATCTGTTTCGACCTTTTTGCGGAGCGTGTTGCGATCCTGCTTCATGGCTCCAACAAGGTCCGGTCGCTCGTCTCGACGATGTATCCCCATATTATCCTGGATGAGTTTCAGGATACGAGCGCCGACCAATGGCGCGTAGTACAGGCACTGGGCGTTGGCAGCACGTTGATCGCCCTAGCCGACCCTGAACAGCGCATCTTCGACTTCATCGGCGCCGACCCCGAGCGCCTCAATCACTTCAAGGGCGCCTTTGCGCCTACGGTCCACGACCTTGCAGGCGACAACCACCGAAGCAAAGGGACGGAGATCGCTCTGTTCGGCAATGACATCCTGACCGGCAAGTTCCGCCAGAAGGATTATCAGGGCATCGGTTATGCGCCGTTCGAATCGAACCCAAATCAAGCTTACGCCTCTCTGGTCGGCCAAGTGCTGCAGGCCCGCAAGCGGCTGATCGACGCCGGGCGGCGCGATTGGTCGCTGGCAATTCTCGTACCCACCAAGAAGATGACGCGGCTGGTGTCCGACGTGTTGCGCGAGCCGTTCGGAAACGTCCCGCCGATCTCCCACTCGGCTGCGGTCGATATGGAAGGGCCGATCTTGGCGGCGGAAATCGTCGCCTTCCTACTCCAGCAGCGCGGGCATCCCGGATGTTTCGACGAGTTTGTTGAGTTGCTGTGCAGCTACTTCCACGGCCGAGGCGGCGCAGCGCCGACCAAGGGCGACATGGACGAGGCTGCGCGGTTCCGCGGTGCGCTCGCGAAGTGGAACGAGTGCCTGGCGAAAGGGCGGCCGACGCCGGGCAACAGCGTCTTGCAGAGCACTTATGCCGTCCACCAAGTGTCAGCGGCCCTGACATTGACTGGCGACCCGGATGCGGACTGGGTCGCGGTGCGCGGCGTCCTGGACGCCGGGCCCTGCCAGCGGCTGAGCGATGTAGCCAAGGAGGTCCGTAACGTGCGCCTGCTCGAGCGTGGCACGCAGCTCCGCCTAGGGCTGGCGCAGGATTGGCGCGATGCCGGAGGGTACCGCAACGCGCTCGCCATCACCCGGCAATCCTTCGTCCAAGAGCACTTTGCAATGGCCCACAAGCCGGAATCCGGCGTCGTGGTGATGAACATGCATAAGGCTAAGGGGAAGCAATTCGACGAGGTGATCATTTTTGAAGGATGGCCAAAGCGAGCGCGAGGGGAAATCGTCGCCAACCCTGATCGGATCGTGTCGGGAAATTTCCGCGACGGACCAATGACGCAGGCACGACAGAATTTTCGGGTGAGTGTTACCCGCGCGAAGGCGCGTACCACGATCATGACCCCTCGTGACGACGTTTGCGTACTGCTCCGGCCAGCCGAGAACTAAGCGGCCAGTGGCGATTTGCCTGAGTACTCCTCCTTTTCCGACTGCCTTTTTCAAGAACTGCAACAGCGGGGGTTAGTGATGCGCGACCTGACCGAGGAATGCCTTCGCATCCTGAACAAGGGCTTGTTCGAGATCACCGATCCCGGCCCACTCCATCAGCCGATCCGCAGCTTTTCGATCCGCCGGGACGAAAAGCTGCACCTCATCTTGGAGACTGAAGCTGCCCCCAATGCGACGTCGGCGGCGATCGACCAGCCGCGGGGCACGGTTCGCATGACGACCGAGCGGGCGCTCCTCCGCAGCGTGGGCGGTCTCGAAGGCGAATTCTTAGGCCTGGTGCCCTACAGCCAGAACCGCCAGACCATCGGCGTGACTGAACAGCCCCTTAAGGAGCTGGCCCAGGTCCATATCGCCAAGACCAACAACCCTTCTGCAGCGCCCGCGGCATACGTCATCGATTGGCTCGAAAACCTACCCCGGAGCCCATACACTTGGCCGGCGGCCTCCGACGTGGTTACCAGAACCATCACCACTCGGAGAATTTCGCTCAACGACGGCATCACTATCGCGAGTGATACCGACCGTTCCAGCACCTCGTGGAACTCTGCCAAGGTGACGGTGGATGGCGCAACCTTCTACGTTTGCGCGCTCGACAGAGAAGACGGCCCCGGCGCGATCAAGCCGGGCTGCATCGTCTACGATGGCGCCCCAGACGACGAGTTCCGAAAGAAGGTTCGCACAGGCCTTTCTTTCGCGATGGGCGTGTACTTGGTCGATCTCGGGACAACCCACTACGACGCCGAATGGAACGTCGTATCCACGCTCGCGCGGAGCGCCTACAGCCTGCGCCGCCATGCCTTTGACATTGAAACCCTGCAGCTCGCGCCGCTTGGCGACCGGTTCCTGAATGAGCTCGGCGCCCCGCAGCTGACAAGGGCGATCCAAGCATTTGTGACGGCGTTCGACTCCCTGGATCTTGCGAACCTGCACTGGGCCTTCTGGCATGCCTGCGCCGCCACCCCGCACATCGCGCCCGCGCACTTCGGCGCGGCGATCGAGGGCTTGCAGAGCGCCTACACCAAAGCCAACCCTGGGAAGGTGCGAGAGGGCTGGGCCACCCGAGACGAATGGAAGATCCTCAAGACTGCACTCAGCGACGTCATCGACGGCGGCAACGTCTCCGTTGAGGCGAAGACGGCCTTGAAGGATAAGCTGCCCACCTTCAATGGCATCGATCAGCGTCAGCGGCTGAAAGACGTGATGGCCGCCTTGAATCTTGAACTGGGCGACGACGAGGACGCCGCGTGGCGCCGACGGAACAAAGCCGCCCACGGCACGCCGATCCCGCAGGGTCAGGAGGTGGCGGCGATCCGGGACATGAAGCTGCTGCGGGGGTTGTTCCAGCGCCTCCTGCTGCGGATCACGAACGCGGCCGATCAGTATATCGACTACGCCTCGCCCAACCACGAATACCGGCCTTTGCGCCAAGCGCCGCCGACGATCGGCTAGGCGTCGCTGAACTCGCTGTTGAAGCCGATGTCCGCCAACCGCTGGGTCAGGCTTTGGTCATTGAGTGCGCGGTGGAAGTAGGTGCTTTCCTTGAGCGCCTTCACGAGGGAATCCGCGTCGGAGATCATACCGACGTCGTTCAGCATGAAGTGGCCACCCGGGTCGACATAGCGGGTGTAGACCAAGTGGAGGAACTGCTCCAAGTCGTCCCAAAACTGCGCCCACTCCGCGTCGCTGGCCGGACCGAGCGGCTGGCCGGCCATTGCGGCGTCCAGGTCGAGGTGCCCGATCAGACGGTTGCGGGCCGGCAGGATTTTGGACCGGAATTGATGGATGCGGTCGCGCAACGCGCTGACCCGAGCGTGGTCCTCCGGGGCGCCGGAGAAGTCGGCTTCCCGGATCACATAGTCGATCGTCAGATTGGTCCGTCCCATGGTCACCGGGGGATCTGTCAGCCGACAGATTTGCAGGACCAGCTGCTCGATCAGGAGCTGGTTAAGGTCGCCGAAGAACACCGGAGCGGTCCGATGCAGGAGGGTGCGCCGGAGCTCACCTTCCTCGAACAGGATTTCGTAGTGCCGAAAGACCGACCGCAAATGGACGCAAGAGTTGGCCATCGCCTCGATCTCATCCTTCAGGGCCATGGCCGTCCTCCTTCTCGCCCGACCACGCGGCGGCAGCTCAGAGTCCGTAGTTGCGGTCGTCGCCATAGCCGGCCCAGGCGCCTTCACCGAAGGACGGCGAGCCATCCGGCCAGCCGGCGGTCTGCCATAGGATGTCGAGCGGTTCCCGAAGCGCATTGGCCAAGGGCGCCGTGAGGTCGGAAATCTCCGTGATGGGCAAGTAGATGTCGGGTCGCCTGATACGCCGGCCGCCCGGGCGGGCTCTGGTTAGTTCCACATCCTCCATGCCGTCCAAGGACACGGCGATCAGCGCGGGCCCGGCCAGGTCGAGCTGCGCGGCGATGCTGGCCATGCGTTCGAGGTTCCGGATGATGATCGCTTCGAGCCGGAGACCATCCACCAGGATTTGAGGATCGTCGTCGATCCGGGCCCCGATCTCGGCCTCGTACTCTAGATAGCCGGGCCTCACGAGGCGCATGCGCCAACCCGTCTCCGGGTTCATGTTGGCTTCCGTGCGACGTGGAAGTCGGCAGCTCCACCATTGACGGCCGTCGCTGTCTGTAGCGACCCGATCCTCACTGTTCGGCGGGAAACGAAGCTGCGCCTCAGCGACGCGGGCGGGATCAAGGCGCTTCCCGTCCGCTGCCGCGAACGGCGCCAGGCGTAAGGCCACGCGGGGCCGCGTCACGATCTCGGGCAAACCACCGCGATGGGCGTCCATGGCGAGTTCGTTCAACCCGGTCTGCGCCACGTCCTTCCGCACTTGTTCTGCCGCGCCGTGCTCCTCGACCGCGGCGGTGTGCGCGCCCGAAGCCACGCGGATGCGATCCCGCGCGGTCCGGTCGAAGGCGTCGATCGCTGCGCTCAGTTCTGTGGCCAGTTCGTTCATGGCCTTGATCGCTTTCAGCGTCCCGGGCTGGATACCCTTTTCCAGATCTTCGTCGGTCTTTGGCGAACCGATTTCCATATTGCGGCGGGTCGCATGGATGCGCTCCAGCACGAGGAGGCCGAACTCGCGAGCGACGCGTCGGACCTCGGCGAACGCGGTCTGCACGGCGGGGTCATGGAACTCGAACGCGGCCCCGACCCAATCCTCGTTCATCTCATGGACTGGATCGAGGGTGGCCAGCCGGTATGGCGTGCCAAAGCTGTGCTGGTGCAGGAACCGACGCAGGTCTTGCGGCAACTGACGGTGAACCCGCGCCAGCAATTCCAAATCATGGGGGTGCGGCTCCGCTGGTGCCGCGCCCGCCATGGCCGTCCGCGCCTGCACGTCGCCGAACACAGCCTTGAGCGCGGTCTTCAGCTGACGGACCAGGGCGTCGGCCGCCGCCTTGCGAGCGGCGGTATCGGCGCCCTCCGGAAGATCGAATGATATCGGGCGGCGGGTGTGCCGGACATCGAACGGAAGGTCGTGCTTGTCCGGGTGGCCCATGGCCGTGTTCATCACGGCGATCACGCGCCGCCAGCTTAGGGCCTTCAGCGCGTAGCCGTGCTCGATGCAGACGTTCGGATTCGGCGTCCGCGCGCCGCCGGCGCGCTCGGCAACATAGGTCAGGTCGGACAGGAACACCGCCGCGCGGTCGATCTTGCCGAAGATGGTCTCCATGATCGGCGGCATACCCGGAACATCCAAGGTGTCGCGATCAACGGCCATCTCGCGGTCGGCCGGATCGACGTCGGCGTCGGCCTGCAGCTCGCCAATCGCACGACCGAGGCAACCCTCGATGAAGCTCCGACCCACCCGGTTCGCGGTGTCGCTCTGCCATGAAAAAAAGATGTGGTGGGGCATGGTTAGGAGCGCCTGGCGTCGTGGGTCTCGAACAGGAACATCGCCAGCGTGCTGGCCGCGCCAACTGCAAGGCGGGCATGGCGCGGGGTTAGACCTCGGGCGCGACCGTCCTGCCCGTGGCCCGACCCGTAGAAGTTTCGCATCTCGCCCAAGCCGGCGACCGTGGCGCCCAGGCTGCGCAGCGTCTTCTTCACCGCATCGGCACCCTTAGCCTCGTTGGGGACGCCATCGGGCAACAGCTTCAGCGCTTTGCTGGCGGCCTTGACGAGGTCGCCGAGGTCGAGCGTGACGTGTTCTTCACCCAGGTCGGCCAGGATGGTCTTGCAGGTGGTCTCGACCAATTCCTTGGCCGTTCCGATCGCCAGAGCAGGGTCGGACTCGATGGATGCGTGGATGCGCTCGATCTGGGTGTGCAACTGGTCTGCCGTCAGGCTGCTCGCGACTGCCGCTAGCGGCTGAAGCGGAGAGTGTCCGCGGGCAGGGAGCTTGAACGAGGCCCCGGACGTATCGATGCTGTCACGGTGGAGGTGGGCCAACAGCTCGTCGGCTCGCGCCGCGTCACCGACCCGCGCGCGCGACCACAGTCTGATAAACCTCAAGGACGCGGGCGGCTTGTCGTGGATCGGCGAAATCGATCCTGTGATACAGCTGCTCAATCAGGCCACGGCGTTGCCCGCCGACTTGCGGATTGTGGTCGTGATCCGGCTTGAACCCCTCGTTATCGAATTCGGTCGAAATCTCGGCGAGGGTCCACCCCACCATCTCCTCGCGGAAGGCGTTTCTCGTCCGCTTGCTGAGGAGGTCCACACCGGTCACTGCGACGGTCTCCGGAACGTCGGCGCGGCCAACATGCTGTGCGCCACCGCCGACACCAGCGAGGTTTCCGGGAAAAAGCCCAGCCGGTGAAGCTCTCGCAGAATCTCCTCGAAATGCGCGTAGCTCCCCCGGCCGGCGTGGACTTCCCCGGCCAACGTCTCGATCGCGGCGGCCTGCTTCGCGATTGCTTGGCGCCCTTGATCCGAATCGGCTGGTGACAGCATCGCGGGTCCCTCGCGCACGAACAGATGGCCGTGCTTGCGGGTGTATGCGGCGAGGGTGCGAAGCGCCTCGGCGGACGCCGCTGCGCGGGAGAAGGCCTGGGCGATGCAGTAGGCGGCATCCGCGATTTCAAGGCGATCGCCGTCCGACGGGGCGCGGTCGAAACGCCGATACGTGCTGA
>SCRB01000888.1 GCA_004299545.1 Rhizobiaceae bacterium | reverse complement strand
CTCTGCCATTGCGCCGGAACGAAACCGCGCCTCGGCGTTGCTTCGATCGCCGCTAGGAGATCCCTGTTATTGATGCCGCGCGCGCGCATGCGCAGGAGGAAGGAAGCAAATCCCTCCCTGTCATCCGGCATGGAATTCATGCAATCAGCGCCTCCAGATCGGAAAGGACGGCATAATCGGTCAGGTCGAGTTTCAACGGCGTTACCGAGATCAGATTTTCCTTCAGGGCGGCGATGTCGGTTCCCTCGCGCAACTCTTCCGGCTCGCGGCCAAAGCGCAGCCAGTAATAAGGCAAGCCGCGGCCGTCCTTGCGCTCGTCGACCCACAGCCCATGGACGAGCTTGCCCTGCGCGGTGACGCGGGTTCCCGCGACCTCTTCGGGGGAACAGCGTGGAAAGTTGATGTTGAAGAAGACGCCCTTTGGAAGGTCGATGCCCAAAAGCTTGTCGATGAGCGCCGGCGCATGGGCCTCGGCCGTTTCCCACGGCACCACCCTGCCCTCTTCCCGCACATTATAGGCCTGGCTGACGGCAATCGCCTTGAGGCCGATCATACAGCCTTCCATGGCGCCTGCGACCGTACCGGAATAGGTGACGTCATCGGCGCTGTTGGCTCCCGAATTGACACCCGAAAGCACGATATCAGGCGGCTCGGGCAGGATCTTCTTGACGCCCATGATGACGCAATCGGTCGGCGTGCCGCGCAGCGCGTAATGCCGGTCATCGATCCTGCGCATCCGAAGCGGCTCGGAAAGCGAGAGCGAATGCGCGAAGCCCGACTGGTCGGCTTCCGGCGCCACCACCCAGACATCGTCGGAGAGCGTCCGGGCGATCCTTTCGAGCACAGCGAGGCCCTCGGCGTGGATGCCGTCGTCATTGGTCAGGAGAATACGCATCAATCAGTCTTTCTCGATTTTTTCGAGACCGCCCATATAGGGGCGGAGCGCTTGCGGGATTGTGATACTGCCGTCCGGGTTCTGGTAATTCTCCATGACCGCAATCAGCGCGCGGCCGACGGCGACACCCGAACCGTTCAGCGTATGGACGAAACGCGTGCCCTTGCCCTGCGAAGGCCGGTAGCGCGCATCCATGCGGCGCGCCTGGAAATCGCCGCAGTTCGAGCAGGAGGAAATTTCGCGATAGGTGTTCTGGCCGGGCAGCCAGACCTCGATATCACAGGTCTTGCGCGCGCCGAAGCCCATGTCGCCGGTCGAAAGCACCACCGTGCGGAAGGGCAGTTCGAGCCGTTTGAGCACCGTCTCGGCGCATTCGGTCATGCGGTCGTGCTCGTGGCGGGACGAGTCGGCATCGGTAATCGACACCATTTCGACCTTGTAGAACTGGTGCTGGCGCAGCATGCCGCGCGTGTCCTTGCCGGCCGATCCGGCCTCAGAACGGAAGCACGGCGTCAGCGCGGTGAAGCGCAGCGGCAATTCGCCTTCGTCAAGGATTTCCTCGCGCACGAGATTGGTGAGCGGCACTTCGGCGGTGGGGATGAGGCCCAGCCGTCCCTCGCCATGGGTTGTGAAAAAGAGATCTTCCTCGAATTTCGGCAATTGCCCAGTGCCGAACAGAGCGGCATCCCGCACCAGCAGCGGCGGATTAATCTCGGTGTATCCGTGCTCTGTCGTGTGGAGATCGAGCATGAACTGGCCGAGCGCGCGTTCGAGCCGTGCGAGCTTGCCCTTCAGCACCGTAAAACGGGCGCCCGAAAGCTTCGCGGCCGCCTCGAAATCCATAAGGCCGAGCGCCTCGCCAATCTCGTAATGCTCTTTCGTCCAGCCGGAATGCGCGCGCGGCGTGCCGAAGCGGCGCAGTTCGACATTGGCATGCTCGTCCTTGCCGACGGGGACGTCTTCGAGTGGGTTATTCGGGACGATGGCTAGCGCGTCATGGAGCGCCTTGTCGAGTTCCCGCTCGGTGGCCTCGCCTGTCTGGATGAAGCCCTTGATTTCGGCGACCTCGGCCTTCAATTCCTCCGCCCGCGCCATATCCTTGGCGCGCATGGCGTTGCCGATTTCCCGCGAGGCCCAGTTGCGGCGCTCCTGCGCCTCCTGCAACTGCACGATATGGCTGCGCCGCGCCTCGTCCGCGGCGATGAGCGCATCGACCTGCCCGCGCGCTTCCGAACGCTCAATACCACGCTTTTCGAGCGCGGCGGCAAGCGCCTCGGGGTTTTCGCGAATCCATTTAATGTCGTGCATGGCGTGATTCCGGCTCCGGAAGGTGTCGTATCGGAACCGCGCCGGTCAAGCGCTGGAAAGGCACCCTGTTACCCGGCGGCCCCGCTGTCCCCGCTCGAGGCAATGTTGCTGCCCGAAGAGTCGGCCTTCTCGCGTGCCGCCCTCTCCGCTGCCCGTTGCTTCTCGACCCAGCGCGCGGTCCATATCGAGACCTCGTAGAGAAGGATCGTCGGTAAAGCAAGACCGGTCTGGCTCATCGGGTCGGGCGGCGTCAGGACGGCGGCGACGACGAAGGCGAGCACGATCGCATATTTCCGCTTGCTCCTCAGCATCTCGGAAGAAAGCAGCCCGACGCGTGCCAGGAGCGTGGTGATGACCGGAAGCTGGAAAACGAGGCCGAAGGAGAAGATCAGCGTCATGATGAGGCTGAGATATTCCGATACCCGCGGCAGGAGGGAGATTTCGACCTGCCCGTTGCCTCCGGTCTGCTGCATCGACAGGAAGAACCACATCATCATCGGCGTGAAGAAGAAATAGACGAGGCAGCCGCCCATGATGAACAGGATCGGTGAAGCGATCAGGAAAGGCAGGAATGCCTTGCGCTCGTTTTTGTAGAGGCCCGGCGCGATGAACTTATAAATCTGCGCCGCGATCAGCGGGAAGGCGATGACCAGGCCGCCGAAGATGGCGATCTTGACCTGGGTGAAGAAGAATTCCTGCGGCGCCGTATAGATCAGTTCGACCTTAATGGGATCGAGATGCGCCCAGCCGACAGCCGTCTTGAAGGGAACGACCAGCAGGTTGAAAATCCGCTTGGCGAAAAAGAAACAGCCGAGGAATGCGATAAAAAAGCCGGCGATGCACCAGATGAGCCGGGTGCGCAGTTCCATCAGATGTTCGATCAGCGGCGCTGACGACTTCTCGATCTCGGCTTCTTCTTCGGGGGTCAAGGCGCGTTTCCGGTCGTTTTCTTTTTGGCCGCTGGCTTCTTCGCCGCCGGCCTGGCCGGTGCCTTGGCGCGTGCCCCAGCACGAGCCTTTGGCGCCGCGGATGTTTTCGGCGCGGCTTCAGGCTCTGCTTTTACCGCCGCCCTGGATCTTGCTTTCACCGCCGGTTTCACCTCGACGGCCTTCGCCGCGGGCGCGGGTGATGATGAAGCGGCTTTCTTCACGCTCACGGCCCTTGAACGCGCGGTTCCTGACCGGGCGGCCGATCTGGAAGCAGCGGCGTTCGCAACCGCGCCGCTCCTCTTCGCTCCGGCTTTGGCCACAGGCGCTTTCGTCTTGCGCACAGTCTTCGCCTTCGGCGCCACGCCCGCCATTTCACCGCCCTCGCCCGGCAGCGCGGCCGTGCCGTTCTTCAACGGCTCCTCCGCTACTGGCTCGGTCGAAGCCTCGGGCTTCGCCATCG
>SCRB01000083.1 GCA_004299545.1 Rhizobiaceae bacterium | reverse complement strand
TCACATGATCCTGCAATCGCTTGACGGTCAATGCATCGCGGGCGACGCCCCTGGCGAGCACCACATAGGCTTCGACGATCTCGCCCCGCGCCTCGTCCGGCGCACCGATGACGGCGCATTCCACGACCTCTTCATGGGAAAGGAGGGCGGCTTCCACTTCCGGCCCGGCGATGTTGTAGCCGGCGGAGATGATGAGATCGTCCGAGCGCGCGGCGAAATGGAACGAACCGGTCTCGTCCTGGATGAAGGAATCGCCCGTCAGGTTCCAGCCGTCGCGGACGTAGTCGCGCTGGCGTTCGTCGGCGAGATAGCGGCATCCGGTCGGGCCGCGCACGGCAAGCTTGCCGATTTCGCCTCGCGCCAACTCGTTCATGTCGGCATCGACGATCTTCGCCTCGTAGCCGGCGACCGGCCGCCCTGTCGTTGCGGGATGGGCATCGTCGAAGCGGTTGGTGATGAAAATGTGCAGCATCTCGGTCGAGCCGATGCCGTCGAGGATCGGCTTGCCGGTTTTCTTCGTCCATTCCTCGAAAACCGGGGCCGGCAGCGTCTCGCCCGCCGAGACGGCGGCGCGCAGCGAAGACAGGTCGGCGCCCTCGTCCATCGCCTTCAGCATGGCACGGTAGGCGGTCGGCGCCGTGAAGGAGACGGTGGCGCGGTATTTTTCGATGATCTCGATCATGTTCGGCGGCGACGCGTTTTCAAGCAGCGTGGCGGCAGCGCCGAAGCGCAGCGGGAAGATCGCGAGGCCACCCAGCCCGAAAGTGAAAGCGAGCGGCGGCGAGCCGATGAAGATGTCGTCTGGCGTGACGCCGAGCACCTCTTTCGCGTAACCATCGGCGATGATCAGAAGGTCGCGGTGGAAATGCATCGTGGCCTTCGGTACGCCTGTCGTGCCGGAGGTGAAGCCGAGCAGCGCCACGTCGTCGCGGCCGGTCTTCACGGCCTCGAAACGCACCGGCTTGTCGAGCGCGATGCGGTCGAGCTCGGCATCGAAATTCGCCGTGCCGTCGAAACCCACGACCTGCCTGAGGAATTTCGAGCCCTTGGCGCAGGCCACCATCTCCTCCATCAGTCGCGCGTCGCACAGCGCCATGGAGATTTCCGCCTTGTCGACGACCTTGGAAAGCTCGCCGGCGCGCAAGAGCGGCATGGTGTTGACGACGACCGCGCCCGCCTTGGTCGCGGCCAGCCAGCAGGCGACCATGGCCGGATTGTTGGCCGAGCGGATGAGCACGCGATTGCCGGGCCTGACGCCGTAATCCTCCATGAGCGCGTGGGCAAGCCGGCTCGTCCAGTCGGCAAGCTCCTTGTAGGTGCGCCGTCTGCCGTTGCCGATCAGGGCGACATGGTCGCCGAAGCCGCGCTCCACCATCCGGTCGGTCAGCTCGACGCCTGCATTCAGATATTCGGGATAGTCGAAACCGTCGAGCAGGAAGGCGGGCCACTGGTCCTGCGGCGGCAGGTTGTCGCGCGTGAACGTGTCGATGTGGGCTGACGGTCCGAGGATCATGATCGGCCTCCCCTGCGTTTTCCGAAACATCGCACCGCCGGCCATATATTTCAAGCATGAAACTTTAAGATTAAAATATATTGCAGCGACATCTGTTGACGCTTCGGGCCGCAAACTCCTATTGCATCTGGATCCGATAGGAGGACGTCATGCTGGAACATCGTGTCAGCGACTGGGACAATGCCTACGCCAACAGCGCAAACATCGCTGGAAGCGATCGCTGGCCGGCGCTTTGGATCGATGCGGCCAATGCCTTCCGCGATGCCCGTTCGGCCGCCGGCAAAGCGAGGCTGGACCTTCCCTATGGCGACCGGTTCCGCAACCGCTTCGACCTGTTCTTGCCAGACGCCGCGCCCAAAGGCCTGGTTGTCTTTATCCACGGTGGTTACTGGAAGGCTTTCGATAAGAGTGAATGGTCGCATCTCGCAGCCGGTCCGCTGGACAACGGCTACGCGGTTGCAATGCCCACCTATACGCTTTGCCCCGATATCAGGATCGCTGGCATCGTCCGTGAGGTCGGCGCGGCGATCGAGGCGGCGGCGTGCATGGTGGACGGACCAATGATGCTGACTGGCCATTCCGCCGGCGGTCATCTGGCGAGCCGCATGATCTGCGCCGAAGCACCGCTTTCGGCAGCCACGCAGGCGCGCATCCGCAATGTCGTCTCGATCTCCGGCGTGCATGATTTGCGCCCGATGATGAAGACGAAGATGAACGAGATCTTGGGTCTCGACGAGGCGGAAGCGATTGGCGAAAGTCCGGCGCTTCTGAGGCCGATGGAAAACGCGCGCATCACCTGCTGGGCGGGTGGCGGCGAACGCCACGAATTCCTGCGCCAGAATGCTCTGCTCGCCAATATCTGGACCGGGCTGGGGGCCACGACGGCCTGTGTCGTGGAACCCGACCGCCATCACTATAGCATTGTCGACGGATTGGCCGATGCGGACCATCCACTGACGCGGACGCTTCTTGGCTGAGACAGCTCGAAATCGGTTGGACCCGGCGTGGAAAGCCGGTCAGATGAAGCGGAACGGCAGGCCCGAGATCAGCGCCTCGAGATAGCGCTTCTTCTGGTAAAGCCCGTTCAGCGATATGCGTGGCAGCATCGTCGGACGAGCGATGCCGGCAGGGCCGAGAACGCCGGGCTGCGTCGTGACGGCAGCCGCGAAACCCGCATCGGCGGCTGCGGCCGCCTCGCGCTCACCGACTGCCGAGGACCAGCCATAGGGATAGGAGAAGGAACGCGGACGGCAGCCGACATATTTTTCCACGGCGTCCGCCGACCCCTCGATCTCGCTCTGCAACCGCGCGTCATCCACCCTGCGCAGGTTCACATGTGTTAGCGTATGCGCCCCGAAATGGACGAGAGGATCATCCTCCGCAAGATGGCGCAATTCGGCGGCGTCCATGACCAGATCGTCGATTATTTCGACCGGATCGATTCCATTGGACAGCGCGGCACTCTCCACACGCCGCACGGCATCGTCTTCGTCAGTTGCTTGTATGAAGGACGCCAGACGTTCGAACGCCGCATATTTCCGTGCCGTCGTGCCGGCGTCGACCGTTTCCGGCCCCCCACCGAAATTGAACCGGAAGGATGATGCCTTCCGCGTCAATGCCTCGGCCGTCTCCCACCAAAGGCTGCGGCTCCTTTCGACGAAGCCTGCGGTGATGAAGATCGTATGGGGGACGCCATGCCGGCGGAAAACCGGTGCGGCGAATTCCGCATTGTCCCGATAGCCGTCGTCGAGCGTGAAGGCGATGAATTTCCGCTTGTCGGAGGGATCGGCGAGAAGGGCGGGCAGGTCGTGAAGATGCACCGGCGTTAACCCGGCTTGGCGCGCCGTCACGATTGCGGTTTCCAGAAATTCCGGCGTGACCGACAGGATCGCGTTGGGCGTGAATTTGCCTGTCTCCTTTTGCGGCAGGACATGGTGAAGCGTGAAGATCAGGCCACGGCCAGCGGCAGCGGGAAAAAGCGAAGCCGCGCGCGATAACGCGATGGCGTTCAGGCCGGCGCGGATGCCGCCATATTTAAGGAGCCTTACAGCGGGCCGCAGAGCACTCATGTCACCAGAACCTTCAGGGTCGAGCCCTTCAACCGATATGGAACACCCGCCGCGTCAGGACCCTCCAGGCGGTGAGCGGAAGGTCTATCAGCCCCGGCAGCGGGTCGTTCAGCGAAAAAGTCGCCCACGACCGGACCGCCGTGAAGGAGCGCAAATATTGCGCCGCAGACAGGCGGCCGCCGCTTGCGAGGCCGATCGCGGCGGCAACATCCCTTGAGAGGTACATCCAGGATGCGTGCGATTGCACACCGGCCGATGGCACCGTGTCGCCTTGGGCCAGTGCCCACAACATCGCGCCAAGATCGATTCCGGCGGCGCGGCAAAGCCCGAACCATGACCATGGGCGAGGATTCACATCGAGCAGTTTCAGTGCGCCATCGCGCCTGTCACGCTTGAACTCGATCTCGACAAGACCGCTGTAGCTTATGGAGGCAAGCAGAATGCGCGCGGCCGCGGCGGCCTCCGGTTCGTCGGCGGTTTCGACAAAGGTGCTCGTATAGCCGAAATCGACGGGATATTGCCGCGTCCTGCGCGCCGTGAATTCGGCCACGGGCGCTCCGCCATGCCAAAGGGCGGCGTAGGAGAACTGGCTCTCCCCGCCACCGGGGATCATCTCTTGCACGACGACGTTCCCCGCACCGATTTCGGTTGCCGCCTCGTTATAGGCCGGGAGGAAGGATGCCCGGTTGTCGACCCGGATCACCTTGGCCTTGACGAACCGGCTGTTCCCGCCTCCCATGTGAGGCTTGAGGATGATCGGGAAAGCCGGTTCAAGCCCGGCCGCCTGTTCCGGCGCGGCTATCCGGTAGGTATTCGGAAAGGCCAGGCCAAGTTCCGCCGCCCTTTGGTAGAGCAGTGGTTTTTCACAGACCCATCGCAACGCCTCCCATTCGGGCAGCATGATCCGAAATGCACCGGACAATGCGCCATGTGACTGTGCGGTGAGGCGAATCTCGGCATCGCCAGCGGGGATGAGCAGGGTATCGCGCAGACCGTGCCGTCGCGAGATATTCAGAAGAAAATCCAGCGCCGCCGCATCGTCGGCACCCGCCCATGACAAGGTCCGGTGTACGTGTCTCGAGATCGGAAGAGC
>SCRB01000887.1 GCA_004299545.1 Rhizobiaceae bacterium | reverse complement strand
CCGGCCCGCATCTTCTTCGCCATCGCCGCGGCTTTTTCCGCGTCGATGGTTTCGGACGCCTTCTCCACGAGGGAGACGATATCGCCCATGCCGAGGATGCGGTCGGCGATGCGCTTGGGATGGAACTCCTCCAGCGCATCCATCTTCTCGCCGGTGCCGATCAGCTTGATCGGCTTGCCGGTGACGGCGCGCATGGAAAGGGCCGCGCCGCCGCGACCGTCGCCGTCCATGCGGGTCAGCACGAGGCCGGTAATGCCGACGCGCTCATCGAAATTCCTGGCCAGATTGACGGCATCCTGGCCGGTGAGGGAATCGGCGACGAGCAGGATTTCATGCGGGTCCGACATCTTCTTGATGTCGGCCATCTCGACCATCAGCGGCTCGTCGATATGGGTACGGCCGGCCGTGTCGAGGATGACGACGTCGTGGCCGCCGAGCTTCGCCGCCTGCACGGCGCGCCTGGCGATATCGACCGGCGACTGGCCGGCGATGACCGGCAGTGTCGGCACCTTCGTCTGCTCGCCGAGCTGGCGCAATTGCTCCTGCGCTGCGGGCCGGCGCGTGTCGAGCGAGGCCATCAGGACCTTCTTGCCCTGCCGCTCGGTAAGCCTTTTGGCGATCTTCGCCGACGTGGTGGTCTTGCCGGAGCCCTGCAGGCCGACCATCATGACGACGACTGGCGCCGGGGCATTGAGGTCGATCGTCTGGCCGTCTTCGCCCAGCATGCCGACGAGTTCGTCATGGACGATCTTGACGACCATCTGGCCGGGCTTGATCGATTTCAGGACAGCCTGTCCGACGGCCTTCTCGCGCACGCGATCGACGAACGGCCGCACCACTTCCAGCGCCACGTCGGCTTCGATCAGCGCGCGGCGCACTTCGCGCAGCGCCGCCGAAACATCCGCTTCCGACAGTGCGCCGCGGCCGGTCAGGCCATTCAGGATCGAGCCAAGGCGCTCTTGCAGCGATTCAAACATCCAAATTCCTCATGTCCCGGACCAATGATCCGAGAGGTAGGGTCTCCACGCTCGCGTTGAAACCCCGTCGCACCAGAAGCGCACAGCCGAAAAGCACCCGGGGGCGCATCGCGCTGCCGGGTGTTGGCCTCCGGGATCTGTTTATACTTTCAAGGGTCCCGGTCGGCGGCTCGGAGTTGAACTCGTCGCAGAATGTGCGCGTGTAGACAGGAAATGCGGCAAAGAGTCAAGGCCGGCGGGCGTCACTCGATCATTGGAGTTGGATCAGATGACACCCGTATCAAAATCTTTTGAGAGCGGAAGTGAACGGGAGAGCGGTTGCTCCGGGCTTATATTGCCCGGCGTTTTCCCCGCGTTGTCAAAAAGGATTTCCCTATGACTTTCCGGCTTTCAACCGCGGCAGTCGCCGCCTCCGTTCTCGCTTTCTCGGCCATAGCCGCGCAGGCGGCCTCTGACCTCCATATCCGGGGAACGATCGAGACAGTGAACGGCCAGACGGTGACCGTAAAGACGCGCGAAGGTTCGACGGACACGATCGACCTCAGCGGCGACTGGAAGATCACGGGTGTCGCCAAGGCGTCCATTCACGACATCAAGCCGGGGGATTTCGTTGGCATCGCTTCTGTGTCGAAGATGAATGGCGGCAATGGCGCTCTGGAGGTGGTGGTCTTTCCGGCCTCGATGAAAGGGGCGGGCGAAGGCGACTATGCATGGGACCTGAAGCCGAAAAGCAAGATGACCAACGGCACGGTGGCGAAGGCGGTCAAGCAGGTCAACGGCCAGACTGTCACCGTTGCCTATCGGGGCGGATCGAGGAAGATCACCATCACCGACAAGACGCCGGTCGTGACCTTCGTTCCCGCGAAGAAGTCGGACCTCAAGCCCAAAATTCCCGTTTTTATCAGTGCAGAAAAGACCGGCACGAAAATCAGCGCTCAATTCGTG
>SCRB01000886.1 GCA_004299545.1 Rhizobiaceae bacterium | reverse complement strand
TATGAAAGCTCCCATGACCGAACGCAGCCTGATTGCCACGTCCTTTCATCCTTCCGAGCCTTCTCCCCCCGTGGAATGGCTGGTCGAGCCGGGCCTCACGGCCTATGCCGACGCTCTTTCCTTCATGGAGGATCGTGTCGAAGCGATCAGCCAGCGCCGCGCCGGCGAACTGGTCTGGCTGGTCGAGCACCCTCCCCTTTATACCGCCGGCACCAGCGCCAGGCCAGGCGACCTCCTGGTGCCGGATCGCTTTCCGGTCTTCAAGGCCGGCCGTGGTGGTGAATACACCTATCACGGCCCGGGGCAGCGGGTCGCCTATGTCATGCTCGACCTGAAGCGGCGGCGCGAGGATGTCCGCGCCTTCGTCGCAGCGCTTGAAGCATGGATCATCGGCGCGCTGGCACGCTTCAACGTCAGGGGCGAAAGGCGGGAAGACCGTGTCGGCGTCTGGGTGGTTCGGCCCGACCGGCCGCCGCTGCCGGACGGAACCCAAGCGGAAGACAAGATCGCGGCGATCGGCATCAGGCTGCGGCGCTGGGTCAGCTTCCATGGGATCGCTCTTAATGTGGAGCCGGAGCTGGAGCATTTCAGCGGCATCGTTCCCTGCGGTATTTCGGGCTATGGCGTCACCAGCCTCGTCGACCTCGGCTTGCCGGCGACGATGGCGGATGCCGACGAGGCGCTCAAGGCGGCCTTCCGCGATGTTTTCGGCGACGTCCGGGAAGCGCCGGTCGAGCCCATGCGCAAGAGCGCCTGAATGCGGCTCCCCGGCCTCCGCTTCGGCGCCGCGGTTTTCGGCCTCCTGTTTGCGCTTGTCGCGCTGCCGGCACTGGCGCTTCAGGCAAGCGACACGGTCGCGCCGGAAATAGCGACTGGTTTTCTCGCCAAGGATATCGTCCGCGCGAACCATCGCATGGTGGTGGCGGCGGAGCCGCTGGCAGCGGAAGCCGGGTTGCGGATATTGCGCGAAGGTGGCAACGCCGCCGACGCGATGATCACCGTCCAGACGGTCCTCGGCCTCGTCGAGCCCCAGTCGTCGGGGATAGGCGGCGGCGCCTTCCTCGTCTGGTATGACGGGCACACCGGCAAGATCACCACCTTCGACGGGCGTGAAACCGCGCCTGCGCGCGCAACGTCTTCGCTTTTCCTGGATGCCAATGGCAAGCCGCTGAAATTCTTCGACGCCGTCGTCGGCGGCCGCTCCGTCGGCACGCCGGGTGTGCTGCGCATGATGGAGCGGGTCCACGAGCGCTACGGCTCCAAGGACTGGGATGAACTCTTCCAGCCGGCGATTGAACTGGCTGAAAAGGGTTTTCCGGTTTCACAGCGGCTACACAAGGAAATAGCGGCCGACAAAGGCCGGCTCGACCGCCAACCGGCGGCGCGCGCTTATTTCTACGACAAGGCGGGAAACGCGCTGCCTGCCGGAACGATCCTCAAAAACCCGGCTTACGCGAGGACATTGCGCCAGATCGCACGCGGCGGCGCGGACGCCTTCTATGTCGGCGACATCGCCAACGACATCGTCGACGCCGTCCACAATGCCAAAAATCCCGGCCTGCTCAGCCTCGACGATCTGGCCGACTACAGCGCGAAAGAGCGCTCGCCCGTCTGCTTTCCCTACCGCAGCTACAAAGTCTGCGGCATGGGGCCACCATCCTCCGGCGCGCTCACGATCGGCGAGATTCTCGGCATGCTGTCCAATTTCGACCTTTCCGCGCGCGGGCCGGACAATCCCGACACATGGCGGCTCTTCGGTGATGCCACCCGGCTCGCCTTCGCCGATCGCGACCGCTACATGGCGGATACGGATTTCGTGAAGATGCCACAGGGCTTGCTCAATCCCGGCTATCTCAATGACCGGGCGACGCTTCTCCTGCGGTCAAAAGCGCTCACGGACGCAGAGGTAAAGCCCGGCAACCCGCCATGGGAAAAGGCGGAAACGCGTGTAGATGGCGACAGCTTTTCCGCGCACGGCACCTCGCACTTCGTCATCGTCGACGACCAGGGCAATATCGCCTCCATGACCACCACCGTCGAAAACGCCTTCGGCTCGCGCCAGATGGTGGACGGCTTTCTTCTCAACAACCAGTTGACGGATTTCTCCTTCCTGCCCGACAAGGACGGCCATGCCGTTGCCAATCGCGTCGAGCCCGGCAAGCGTCCCCGTTCGTCCATGTCCCCGACCATCGTCCTGAAAGACGGCAAGCCCGCCTTCGCCATCGGCTCCCCCGGCGGCTCCAACATCATCCCCTATGTCGCCGAAACGCTGATGGCCCTGATCGACTGGAAGATGAACATCCAGGAGGCGGTTTCCTTCCCGCATTTCGTCAATCGTTACGGTCCCTACGATCTCGAAAAGGACTCAAGCGCGATGGCCATGCGCAAAGGGCTCGAGGCGCTTGGCTATACGGTCGATTTCAAGGATGAGAATTCCGGCCTGAACGGCGTCGCCATCACGGCCGGCGGAACGATCGAAGGCGGCGCCGATCCCCGCCGCAACGGCGTGGCGCTCGGCGATTGAACGGCCTTGCCGCCCCGCCTCTACCCGGCGCCAAGGCGGCTCCGACACGAAGGCGGAAAGAAAATCCGGTGCCGTATCGCCCTGAAGCCAAAGAAGGTATTGACGTTTTCCCGCGTCAAGGCATCTTGTCGGAGCGGCACGTACGATGGCCGCGACATATATGGAATAGATGACTCACCACCCGACACAGTCGCCACAATTCTTCCTCACCGCGCCCTCGCCCTGTCCGTATGTAGAGGGTGAGTTCGAACGCAAGGTCTTTACCCACCTCGTCGGCGACAAGGCGTCGGAACTGAACGACCTCCTCACCCAGGGTGGATTCCGCCGTTCGCAGAACATCGCCTACAGACCCGCCTGCGAACATTGCCGCTCCTGTATCTCGGTGAGGATCCTTGCCAACGAATTTGCCCCTTCACGCAACATGAAGCGCGTCCTGGCACACAATGCCGATCTGATCGGCTCCGTGCACGACGCAGAACCGTCGACCGAACAATACTCGCTTTTCCGCTCCTACCTGGATGCGCGGCACAAGCGCGGCGGCATGTCGGACATGACCGTCCTCGACTACGCGATGATGGTGGAGGATACGCATGTCGAGACGAAGATCATCGAGTACCGCAAGCGCGGGCCCGATTCCTTCATCACCGGCCGGGGTCACGGAGAACTCATCGCAGTGGCCCTGTCGGACGTTATGGCCGACGGCCTCTCCATGGTCTATTCCTATTTCAACCCGGAGATGGAAGAGCGGTCGCTGGGCACGTTCATGATCCTGGATCATATCAACAGGGCACGGGCGGCAGGCCTGCCGCACGTCTATCTCGGCTATTGGGTAAGCGGTTCCCGCAAGATGGCCTACAAGATCCGCTTCAGGCCGCAGGAGCATCTGGGCCCAAGGGGTTGGGAACGCTACAGCGAAAAATAGCGGCTTCGGCTGACCTATCCGTACGCGCTCCGTGGGACAACGAACCCGGCCGTGTCCGCGGTTATAGAGCTATTCCAGCAAAAGTGCATCGCGGTTTTGCGTCCGGAATCGCGAAAAAAAAGAGATAGAGCATTTCCGTGATTCAGGGAAAAACGGAAACGCTCTAGGTGGCCGTCTGTGCGGGGAAGATATTTGTCCGGATCCACCCAATCCCATCACCTCAAGGGACTGCTGATCACCGCGATCGGCGGCCTGTCGCTCACCTGGGACATCCCCCTTATCCGTTTGTCGGACGGCGCGCCCTGGTCGGTCCTGCTGGCGCGCAGCGGGACCACGCTTGTCGTCACCTTCTCGGCATGGCTCATCATGCGCCGTTTCCTGCGCGGCGCCACCCCGCCCCTTGTGCCGGGGCGAAGCGGGCTGGTCGTCGCCGCGCTCTATGGCATCGGTTCGGTGTCGTTCGTCGCCGCCGTGTTCACCACCACAACGGCCAATCTCGCCTTTATCCTTGCCTTCAACACCATGTTCGCGGCGCTGCTTTCGTGGATTTTCCTCGGCGAGCGTCCTCGCCCGGCGACATTCGTGGCGATGGCATTCATGATGTTCGGCATTTTTCTCATCGTCGGAGAAGGCATCTCGTCCGGCCACCTTTTCGGTGACGCGATGGCACTTTCCTCCGCCTTCACCCTCGCCGCGGCTATCACTGTCTCAAGGGCAAGCGGCAAGAACATGGGATTCACGTCACTCGTCGCTGTCGTCATCCCGTTTCTGCTCGCCTGTTCGGTCGTCTCCAGGATCGGTTTCCACATCGGGCAGCCGATCTGGATTCTCATCGACGGCGGCATCATCACGCCGCTCTCGTTCTTCTGTCTGGCCTTGGGACCACGCTTTCTTTCAGGTCCGGAAGTGGCGATGTTCTATCTGCTCGAAACGGTGCTCGCCCCGGTCTGGGTGTGGATCATCTTTTCCGAAACGCCGAGCAACCAGAGCCTGGTCGGAGGCACGATCCTCGTCGTCGCGCTGGTGGCGCATTCGGCCTGGTTTCTGGTGAAGGGGCGCAAGCCACCGGCCGACAAGGTGATCGAATATCCGATCTGAACCGATTCGCGGCGGAAACCGGCCTATGCCGGTTCAGGAACCCGGAGCAGCGTTTTCATCCGGGCAAAAACGGCGGCGCGCTCGGAAGCCCCCAGCGTATCGGTGCCGAAAAGCTGCATCGAGCGCAATCCCTCGACAGCAAGGAAAACGATCAAGGCAGACGCGACATCGCCCGAACTGGCGATAAGCCGATCGAGAAGATCGCGCCTGTAACCGCGGACGGGATCGAGAAAGGAGGGATCCTCGGCAATCGCGGCCAGCATGCCGGATGCATGTGGCTTGTGCACCGGCTCCTCGCAGGAGACGAGTTCCAGGAGCGCCAGAGCCAATGCGTTCGGGCACTCGGAATGATCAGCTTCAAGCTTCCGCAAAGCGTCGTCGAACTCCCGAAGATGACGCTCGACAAGCGCTTCGATCAGCCTTTTCTTGGACGGAAAATTATAAAGCAGCCCCCCTTTCGAGAGGCCTGCCCGGGCCGCCACGGCATCGAGCGAGATATGGGCCGGGCCGACTTCCTTCGAAAGCGCGGTTGCCGCGATCAAAATCCTTTCCCTGGAACTGAGTTCGCCGGTCCTCACGCTCATCGCCACGCCACCCAACTTGACATTACCGTCCGGACGGTACAGTAATCGCCTTTTCTATGCAAGGCGCGCGCCGCGAGAGGGTTTGTGCGTCAGGAAGAGCGCCGCGGAGCCATTTCAATGATTAAGCGCCTTATCATTGCGCTCGTCTTCATCATCATTGTGTGTGGCGGCCTGATCGGTTTCAATTTGTTCCGCGATCACGCGATTAAGCAGTATTTCGCCAACATGCCGAAACCGGCGTTTACGGTTTCGACCGTCGTCGCCAAGCCCGTCGCCTGGACGCCCGAAATAGCCGCGATCGGAACGGTGAGCGCCTCGCAGGGGGTCAATCTGAGCGTCGAGGTCGCCGGCGTCGTCAAGGACATCCTTTTCAGTTCCAACGAGCGCGTCAAAGCCGGCCAGTTGCTGTTGCGGCTCGACGATCAAGTTCAGCAGGCGGATCTCACCGCGGAGAAGGCGCAAGCCGCGCTCGACCAGCAGAATTACCAGCGCGCGGTCGAGTTGCAGAAGCGGCAGGTTGGGCCCGAGTCGAATGTGCAGCAGACATCCGCTGCCGCCGCCGCTTCTGCCGCACAGGTCAAGAAATTGCAGGCTGTGCTCGACCAGAAACTACTCAGGGCACCCTTCGCAGGCACGATAGGCATCCCGCAGATCAATCCGGGCCAGTATCTTGCTCCCGGCGACGTCGTCGCGACGCTGCAAAATCTCGATACCATGCGTGCGGACTTCACGGTTCCGGAACAGCAACTTCCTGATCTGAAAATGGGGCAGAAGGTGCGGCTCGGCCTCACGGACGCCAATCTGAAATTCGAAGGCGAGATCACCGGCATCGACCCCAAGGTCAATTCGGCGACGCGCCTGGTTTCGGTGCGTGCGCTCATCGCCAACCAGAACGGCGAACTGACCCCCGGGCAGTTCGTCCAGGTCAAGGTCGAACTGCCCGTGGAAAAGGACATCATCGCCCTGCCACAAACGGTGCTGACGACCAGTCTCTATGGCGACTATCTCTACGTCGTCGCACCGGCCAGTGACGACGGCAAGCCGACGGACGGAAAGGTCGATCCGTCCGACAAGAAGCAGAAACTTGTCGCCAGGCAGGTGTTCGTCAAGATCGGGCGCCGCTCGGATGCCCTCATCGAGATCAAGGAAGGCATAAAGCCGGGCGACGTCGTCGTCACGGCCGGTGAAAACCGGCTCACCAACGGCGCGCCCGTCACCATCGACAACACGGTTGACCCCTCGAAGCTCGGCGAGGCGGCGACGCAATGAATTTTTCCGAGCTTTTCATCCGACGGCTCGTCCTTTCCACCGTCCTTGGATGCCTGATCTTGCTTCTGGGGGTCCAGGGCATCTTCAACCTTGCCGTCCGTCAGTATCCGAAGGTCGACGAAACCGCGATCACGATCACGACCGCCTATCCGGGCGCGAGCCCCGATCTCATACAGGGTTTCATCACCGAGCCGATCGCCGATGCCGTCTCGACAACGGAAAACATCGACTACGTCACCTCGCAGAGCAGCCCCTCGACGAGCACCGTCACCGTCAACATGAAGCTCGGCTCCGATCCCGACACAGCGCTGACGGAAGTCATGTCGAAGGTCCAGCAGGTGCGCAGCAAGCTGCCGACCGCGTCGAAGGACCCCGTCATCGTCAAGGGAACGGGACAGCAATTCGCGATCATGTACCTCGCCGTGCAGAACCCGAACATGACGGCCGAACAGGTGACGGAATACATCACGCGCGTCATCAAGCCCCGGCTCTCCACCATCCAGGGCGTTGCCCAGGTGCAGATCCTCGGCGCGGCGACCTACTCCATGCGCATCTGGATCGACCCGATTCGCCTCGCGGCACGCGGGCTGACCGCGACCGACGTGCTCAACGCGATCAACGCGTCCAACTTCCTCTCGGCGCCGGGGCACACGCAAAATATCTTCGTCGCCAATAACATCACCGTCCACTCGACGCTGCAGTCGCCGGATGCCTTCGGCGCCCTCCCCGTCAAGGGCAGCGGCGACAGCGTCGTGCGGCTGCGCGACGTGGCAAAGATCGAACTCGCCGCCGAGGACACCGATACGGTGGTCAGTTTCAACGGCAAGCCAGGAACGTTCATTGGCATTTTCCCGACGCCTTCGGCCAACCCGCTGCAAACGGCCGCGGGCGTGGTCAAGGAACTGCCGTCGATCC
>SCRB01000885.1 GCA_004299545.1 Rhizobiaceae bacterium | reverse complement strand
GGCGCACCTTGCTCCACCCGAACGCGCGGCGCTTACCGCCTGTTATGCGCTTGGTTATTCCAACGAGGAAGCCGCGAAGATGTTGAGCATGCCGCTAGGCACGCTAAAATCGCATGTGCTCAGGGGCCGCGAGAAATTGCAGATGCTGCTCCAGGGATGGGAACGGAAGGCGATGCCATGACCGATGAACTCGATGTCCGTCTCTCAAATCCGCTGCCGGAGATTACCGATTGCGGGTTTTCGGCGCGGGTCGTGAAGCATATTACGGTCGAACATCTTCGCCACGTCCGAATCGAAGCCGGCGTAACGATCGCAGGCGTCGCTGCGGTGCTTGGCGTTCTGCCGTTCACCGATCTTGGCCGCGCGATCACGCAGGCAGCCGACACGATGGGGACGTCTGTCTCGATCGCCGCTGCATTCGCGGCTCTTGTTCTTTCTGCCGTCCTCGCCGAAGCCGTTCGCGAATAGTTCCCGCGGAGTTCACGTTCGCGCAGACATAACGTTCGGTACGCGCACGGGAAATTGAAGCGGCCTGCTGCGACGCATGACAGGTCCGGCTTGTGGCATCCTCGTGGGCGAACTAAGTCTTGCACGGTCCAATGCCTTGGGAGGGGTCCACAATGTTCGACCGCCGCAATCTCTTGATGACCGGTGCCGCAAGCGCGGCGCTGGCGCTTTTGCCTGTCTCAGTCCTCACCGGTGCGGCGCGGGCCGCGGTGGCAAGCAAGTCTACGCCGGCCGAGGCCGCCGCAGGCAAGGCGCTCAACGCCCTCTTCGACAGTTTCGTGCAGGAAGGGCTCGATCATGCGCCCGAGGGGGTCACCAGCCTCGGCCTCGACAAGGGCAAGCGCGCTCATCAGAAAAGCGAATTGAGTGAGGCTTCGCTCGCGGAGATCGCGCGCCGCAAGGCCGAGGAAGCCGATCAGTACAAGCGTTTGACGGCCTTCGACCGCGCCACGCTCGGTGGGCACGACAAGATCGATTACGATGTCGTGCTTTTCGGCTTGAAGAATGCGGTGGAAGCCGACAAGGCGTTCGATTACGGTCCGGGCGGTGCGGGCGCGCCCTATGTGCTGAGCCAGCTCACCGGCGCCTACCAGCAGCTCCCCGATTTTCTCGACAGCCAGCATGGCATCGAAACCAAAGACGATGCGGAAGCCTATCTCTCGCGTCTTTCGGCGTTCGGCCGCGTGATGGATCAGGAAGACGACGTCGTCCGCCACGATGCCGGGCTCGGCACCGTGCCGCCGGATTTCATCCTCTCCCGCGCCCTCGACCAGATGACGAAGCTACGCGCAACGGCAGCCGGAAAATCCGTGCTCGTCGAATCCGTCGTGCGGCGGACTAAGGATAAGAAGATCGCCGGCGATTGGGGCAAAGAGGCTGAAAAGATCGTGACCGACAAGGTCTATCCCGCGCTCGATCGTCAGATTGCGCTCATCGGGGACCTGCAGAAACACGCGACCCACGATGCCGGCGT
>SCRB01000884.1 GCA_004299545.1 Rhizobiaceae bacterium | reverse complement strand
ACGACCGCTCCTTATCCGTGCTGTTCACGGACTCCGGTTTCGTCGTCAAATCCTTCGCGGATGACGATTGGAGAGAGTGTCGCGACCACGTTAAAGCCTTGCTCGGAATATATGACGACGGCCCTACCAAGCCGGTCGCCTTCAACGACAATCCCGATCTGGACTGTTCCGTTCTCATCGAGCAAGAGCACCGCATTGATTATGCCGCGCGCATATGGGCGGAGACGACCCCGCTGGCCGGCACATTGGCCGAGCGATATCTCGCCTCCCGAGGCATTGCCTATGACGGCGAGGCGCTTCGTTACCATCTCGGCAAGCGGATGATGGTTGCCATGATGACTGATGCCGTCACAGGGGAACCGTGCGGCGTCCATCGGACGTTCCTAGACCCGGATGGAAAGAAGCGAGACCGCAAGATGCTCGGCCGCGCCGCTGGCGCCGTCGTGCGCCTCGCGGACAATGCGGACGTTACCTATGGGCTTGGCATTGCCGAGGGCATCGAGACGTCATTGCGTGCGCCGTTCTGGCCTATGTGGGCATGTCTGTCTGCGGGCACCATGAAGGCGCTGCCTGTCCTCGCCGGTATCACGTCCTTGTCCATCTTCGCGGACCAGGACAAGGCAGGGCTTGAAGCCGCGAATGAGTGTGGCCAGCGCTGGCATACTGCCGGCGTCGAAGTGACGATGGCCGCTCCGCTTTCCGGTGACTTCGCCGATATTCGCGAGGCCGCATAAATGGCCAACCCAAAGATTGAAGTGAAGAATGAACCGGGCCAGCCATTCAAGGTGCTGGAGGCGGCGAACGATAACAATGGCATTCGTCTCCTGTCCTATGAAGAGTTCAAGGCACAGGAACACGGTACGGCCGATGCCATCATCAAAGGGCTTGTCCGCACAGGCACGCTTATAGCCGTTGGCGGCAGACCAGGCGCCGGCAAAACGGCGCTCATGGTGGCGATTGCCGACACGCTGGATAAGGGCGAACCCTTTCTCGGGCGCGAAACCAAGGAGACAACCATCGCCTATATCGCCGCGGAAGATGGTGGCGACGTTGCCAACCGCCTTGAGGCAATCGGCAACACCAGCATCAAGATAGTGAAATCTCCAGACGGATTTCCTCTGACCAATCCGAAGAAGGCGAAGGCCATCGCGGAGGAAGTGGTTCGGCAGGCAAGGGCGCTCGACCCGGACCGGCATGTCATGCTGGTTGTCGATACCTTCCGTGCGGCGTTGGGCGGTCAGTCCGTTCTGGACGACAAATACACATCCCCTGCCCTGAATGCTTTACGCGAAGTTGCCGAGGCGCATGGCATCGTCATTGCCGTGCTCAACCATACGAACCGCGAAAACCACAAGGCCACCAAGGGGGAAACCCTGGAGGCGGTGACGGCACTGGAACTTGTCTTGCTAGATGGCGATGGCGACTGGCACACCATCTATGTCGGCAAAAACCGTAGTGGTGCCGGGCATAGGAATATCGGGCGGGTGAAATATACGTCTGTCCAGATTGGCGACGTGACCGCAGCCATCATTGACGAGATGGTGGCGGAAGATACTCCGGCAACAGACCAGCCGAAAGCACGGAAGCCGAGCGCCAACGCCAGTCTGCTTAGGGAAATCGTCGTTACCGCGATGATGGATTCCAAGGACTACCTAACGCCGTTCGGTGCGGATGGCCCTCGCGTCAAGGTGGTGGCCGTCGATGCCCTGCGGGAAACCTTCTACGAGCGCAAGATGGGAATGGCCGACAGCAAGCTGAAGGCGTTCAACCGGAGCATGGACTATTGGTTCCGCGAGAAATGGCTGGTGAAGGGTGACTATGGCGCCGAGGGTGCAGTCTGGTTCGCCAGCAAGGACGACGAGGCCGGACACTTAAGCGGTAGCTAATACATGAAGCCGGAGCCGGACGGACAGTTCCCCATCATAACATCTGTCCGTCCTGTCCGGTTGATGAGAGCCGGACGGACAGGACGCAGATATAGGAAACTGTCCTGTCCGGTATGTTTTGAGGACCCAGCATGATCACCACTGAAGAACCCACCGACGCCACCGGCCAACCCGCTCGCCTCGACGGCGCCTACCGCGGCAAGCGTATCAGTTGGCGCGAGTTTTATCGCCAGCGGCCGGATCTGCAGCCGTGTGTCTGGCGCGTGTGCGAGCCGACGCTGAACGGCCACGCGACTCGACGTTCGAAGCCATCGGCAAATGGTGGTCGTCCTATTCAAGACGCGATGGGGATACGATTATTAGGCAGCCCTAATACAACTAGCGGGTGCGTTATAATATAACATATCTGCTTAGGATTTAGTTCCTATCTTGTGTGATATTTATGCAACTGTTGCAAAAATGCAACACCAACACACGGGGGTGTGACATTTTTGCAACACCTCGACACCGGGACCGGCGGCTCCAGCCAAAGTTTCGCGCGTGCAAAATCGAAAAGGAAAAAGTATCATGGGGAGGCCGAGAAAGCCGACCAGAATAAAAGAACTCGCTGGAACGCTCCAGAAATGCCGGACGAATCCAGCTGAACCTGTCTTGCGAGCGGGCCGCCCAGCGGCGCCCGGATGGCTTTCACCGGCGGCGGCGGCGATCTTCGAAGCGACATGCGATGACATGGCCAGGCGCCAAACGTTGGCGGTGGAATGGCGCGATGTGATTGCGGATTATTCGATTGCCGAGGCCGATGTGCACACGTGTTCGGCGATCCTAGCCGCGGAGGGCGAAACCTTCATGGCAGGCGGCCAGATACGCCCGCGGCCCGAAGTGGCACAGCGGAGCGTTGCGGCCACGCTGGCGCATAGGTTGCGGGCGGAACTCGGTCTCGGTCCAGTGGCAGCGGGGAAGACGGGTTGATGCGATGGGGCATGTCGGTTTTCTATGCGGTGCCTCCACACAGCGGTGCCCATCCCTTCGGAACAACGCTAATACAGTTTTTGCCTCACGCGTGCGCGCAACGCGCGCGTGAGGCACACAGCGCGACAGCGGCGGCTCGCGGCGCGCATGCTTGAAAGTGCTACGTCAGCGGCCGAGGTTCTGGAAGCGAAGGAACAGGCGAGCCTTGTCTACGATGCTGCAAAGAGGGCGGCTAGACTAGCGAAAGCTAAAGGCGCTCACGACGAACTGATTGCAAAGATACATCGAACACAGGCCGACGCATTGGAATTGGAGGCGCTGGCCAAGCGAAGGCTGGCTGATGAATACGACGCGGCACGAAAGGATGAGGAAGTAGCTGGGCATGGAGGCGCTAGAAATTTCAAGGTTAAGGAAGATAACCTTGA
>SCRB01000883.1 GCA_004299545.1 Rhizobiaceae bacterium | reverse complement strand
CTTCGCCCTCGACGTCTTCGGCGATAATGAGGAGCGGCTTCGATGACTGCACGACCGCTTCCAGCACCGGCAGCATGGCCTGCAGGTTGGAGAGCTTCTTCTCGTGGATGAGCACATAGGGCTCTTCCAGTTCGACGCGCATCTTGTCCTGATTGGTGATGAAGTAGGGGCTGAGATAGCCGCGGTCGAACTGCATGCCCTCCACGACCTCGAGCTCGGTTTCGGCCGTCTTGGCCTCCTCGACGGTGATGACGCCCTCATTGCCGACCTTCTGCATCGCCTCGGCGAGGAAGCGACCAATCTCGGCGTCGCCATTGGCCGAGATGGTGCCGACCTGCGCGATCTCGTCGTTCCTGGTGACCTTGCGGGCATTGGCCTTCAATTCGGCGACGACAGCCTCGACCGCCTTGTCGATGCCGCGTTTCAGGTCCATCGGGTTCATGCCCGACGCCACGGCCTTGGCGCCTTCCCGAACGATCGCCTGGGCGAGAACGGTCGCGGTCGTCGTGCCGTCGCCGGCATTATCGCTCGCCTTGGAGGCGACCTCGCGGACCATCTGGGCGCCCATGTTCTCGAACTTGTCCTCAAGCTCGATTTCCTTGGCGACGGACACGCCGTCCTTGGTGATGCGCGGTGCGCCGAAGGACTTGTCGATGACGACGTTGCGGCCCTTGGGTCCGAGCGTCACCTTCACCGCATTGGCGAGGATGTCGACACCGCGCAGCATCTTCTCGCGGGCGTCAGCGTGGAACTTCACCTCTTTCGCAGCCATTGGATCACTCCTTTCATTCCAGGCAGCTTCATTGACTGGTTGACTGTTTGAAGAAGCCGTCAGGCAGCCTTCTTCAGTTCGGCGCTCTCGCCAATCACGCCCATCACGTCGCTTTCCTTCATGATGAGCAGGTCTTCTCCGTCGAGCTTGATCTCGGTGCCGGACCATTTGCCGAACAGGATGCGGTCGCCGACCTTGACGTCGAGTTCGACCAGCTTGCCACTCTCGTCGCGGGCGCCTGGACCGACGGCGATGACCTCGCCCTCCTGCGGCTTCTCCTTGGCGGTGTCGGGAATGATGATGCCGCCGGCCGTCTTTTCGTCGGCTTCGATGCGGCGGACCAGGATACGGTCATGCAATGGACGGAACGCCATTTTGGTTCTCCTCTTGGACAAACAGATTTTGAGGTTCCTCCACATCGGACCCGCAATATCGGACCGATGCGGGGCGCCGCGACCCCATTCAAGCGTCGCGCGCGCATACGATCTGGTTTGGGCATTTTCCGGTTTCAAGAGGGAAATGAAAAAATTTTAGCACTCGCCCAATGAGAGTGCCAACGGGCTGTTATCGCGTCATTATTCCGCCTCGTAGAGGAATTTTCCCGCTTGAACTTTCCCGCTGATCGCACAAAATTATTCGAGCCTTCGCCACTGGCGAGGCTATGAAACTGGAACCCACAAAGGAGTTTTTTGGAAAGACGGAGGACCGAGATGAACCGCCAGAACTCAACGCCGATCATCCCTTCTCTTGTTCCCGAAACATCCGATCTTGCGCTTGATCGTCTGCTTGCGCCGGCCAGGCACTTCAAGCACCCCGACGAGGTGCTGACCGACAAGGCGCTTGACCTGCAGGAGAAGCGCGCGATCCTTTCCTCCTGGGCCTCGGACGCGTGCGCCATAGACTCCATGCCGGCGCTGCGCCAGCCGCCGGGGGCAGAGCGGCCGATCTCCTTCGACCAGATCATGGATGCCTTGTGCAAGCTCGACCGCGCTATGTCAGGTCGGGCGATGACATCCTGCGAATTGCGCCACAGCTTCGATAGGCTCGATGCTTGAAGCCGCGCGGAAAGGAGACCTATGACGAGGGTAAGCAGGGAATTCCGCCTGCAGATGGAAGGGTACGGCCTGACCACGGCCGAAATCCACTATCATCTGCCCGACCATCCCAGCCTGCTCCAGCTCTATGTCTGGCAGGAATACGATCTCGCGCCTGAATTTCCTGAACTGAAGACCTTTCTCGACTACTGGGGGCGCTAGCTTGATGGTGCGCTGCACTCGGTCCGGGTCGCCCATCAGGGGTTGATCGAGCC
>SCRB01000882.1 GCA_004299545.1 Rhizobiaceae bacterium | reverse complement strand
TTTCCGGTGTCTTGTCCTTGTCGGCGATCAGCGATGAGGCGCAGGACCAGCGGATTTCGACGCCGCCGAACAGATAGGCCTTGGCGCGGCTCATCCGGTAGAGCCTGGCCGGGTCGAAGCGCGCGTTCTTGCCGAAGATCTGTTCGTCCGGCCGGAAGCGGGTGCGTGTGCCGCGCCGGTTGTGGACTTCTCCGAGGCTTTCCAGCGGCCCGAGCGGTTGCCCTCGTGAAAAGCGCTGCCGGTAAAGCTGGCGACTGCGGGCGACCTCGACTTCGAGGCTTTCCGACAGCGCATTGACGACGGAAACGCCGACGCCGTGCAGGCCGCCCGAGGTCTCGTAGACCTTGGAGTCGAACTTGCCGCCGGAGTGAAGCGTCGTCATGATCACTTCGAGCGCCGACTTGTTTTTGAATTTAGGGTGCGGGTCGACAGGGATGCCGCGGCCATTGTCGGTGACCGAGAGAAAACCCTCGGCGTCGAGCTCGACCTCGATGAAGGTCGCATGGCCGGCAACCGCCTCGTCCATCGAATTGTCGATGACTTCGGCGAAAAGGTGATGTAGCGCCTTGTCGTCGGTGCCTCCTATATACATGCCCGGCCGCCGCCGGACCGGCTCGAGCCCTTCCAGCACCTCGATATCGGCGGCGCTATAGCTTTCGCTTCCGTCCTTGGCGGCAGCAGGCTTGTGCTTCGGCAGCGCTCGCGCTGCCTGCCGCTGCGGCCTCACCGGATTTGCGCCGCCAAAGCCCGAAAAGAGATCGTTGCTGTTGTCCATCGAAGGCGTGTGTCCCGCTCGGCCGAATCAGTTTGAGATAATGACATGCTTCGCTAAACCGTTGCTACGGCGCGGCCGCTCGCGTGCCGTTTCCGTTCTCTTTACGTTCGGTTCCCGGCAGTTTGCAAGCCCGACAATTTGCAGGCAATGAGTAAACGGCCCGCTAACCGGTCGTGAAAAGAGGCTTGCCCGGTTTTCCGGTTCCCGTCAGCTTGCGAGCGCCTCGATCGGCGGGCAGGAGCAGACGAGATTGCGGTCGCCGGCGACATTGTCGATGCGTGACACTGGCGGCCAGTATTTCGCGCTCCAATCGGTGTCGGGGTCCGGCAGGGCGGCGGCCTTGCGCGGATAGGGGTGCGTCCAGTTCTCGGCGAGCACTTCATCCGCCGTGTGAGGCGCATTGAGGAGGGGGTTGTCCTCTTTCGGCCACGTTCCGCTCGCGACCTTTTCGGCTTCCGTCGCGATAGCCGCCATCGCGTCGCAGAAACGATCGAGTTCGCGCTTCGGCTCCGATTCGGTCGGCTCGACCATCAGCGTTCCGGCAACCGGCCACGACATGGTCGGCGCATGGAAACCGTAATCGATCAGGCGTTTGGCGACATCCTCCACGGTGATGCCCGCGCTTTCCTTCAGGACACGCGTGTCGAGGATACATTCATGCGCGACTCGGCCGTTCCGGCCGGCAAAGAGAACGGGATAATGGGCCTTCAACCGTTCGGCGATATAGTTGGCGGAAAGGATCGCCGTTTCTGTCGCCTGTTTCAGGCCCACGGCGCCC
>SCRB01000881.1 GCA_004299545.1 Rhizobiaceae bacterium | reverse complement strand
ACCCGAAATGGCGCAGACGGCGATCTCATCGCGGGCGCGGACGAGGCGTTCGCGGGCACGCAAAAATTCCGCATAGGCTTCAGCCAGTTTCACGCCGAATGTCGTCGGCTCGGCATGGATGCCGTGGCTGCGGCCGATGGTGATCGTGTCCTTGTGCTCGAAGGCGCGCTTCTTCAGCGCGGCGAGCAGGGTATCGATGTCGGTGAGGAGAATATCGCTCGCCCGTGTCAATTGTACGCCGAGGCAGGTGTCGAGCACGTCGGACGAGGTCATGCCCTGATGGATGAAGCGCGCATCGGGGCCGACGATCTCGGCCAGATGCGTGAGGAAGGCGATGACGTCGTGCTTGGTTTCGCGCTCGATTTCGTCGATCCGCGCGACGTCGAAGACCGCCTTGCCGCCTTTCTCCCAGATCGTCCTGGCCGCCTCCTTCGGGATGACGCCGAGTTCGGCAAGCGCGTCGCAGGCATGCGCCTCGATCTCGAACCAGATGCGGAACCGGGTTTCGGGCGACCAGATGGCGACCATTTCCGGCCTCGAATAGCGCGGGATCATGGGACGGCCTTTCTTTTGGAGAATGCTCGCGGCCTCCTAACAGAGAGCCGGCCTTTGCTCAACCTGCGCGTGGCGAATGACCTCAACGCTCCGACCAGCAGGGCATCAAATCGCCCGGTGCCGGCGTTGCGAGAAAGATCGCTCTTGCGATCGCCCGCCCCATCGTCGCGCCTGCCGCGGCGTAGAGGTCGAGCGCCGTGTCGGGATCGATCGCCGCGCTACTCTTGCCAGTGGCGAGGCCGAAGACGAGATCACCGTCGACCGGCGTATGCGTCGGCCAGATGGCGCGGGCGAAGCCGTCGTGGGCGGCGACAGCGAGCCTTTTCGCCTGCGCCTTCGTCAGTTTCGCGTCGGTAGCGACGATACCGATAGTTGTGTTGGCAAGTGCGCCGCGCATTTCGCGGTATTTGATGACGAGGTCGGTTGCATCGACGGGAAGCGGCGCCGGAAAGCCGAGACCGCCGAATTCCTTGCCGATCTCAAACGGCGCCGCCCAGAAATGCCGACTCTTTCCGACCGTCACCGAGCCTGTCGGATTGGCTGCGACGAGCGCGCCGACGGTAATGCCGTTCTCCAGCACGCAGGACGCGGAGCCGAGGCCACCTTTCAGGCCGGCTGTCAGTGCGCCGGTACCCGCGCCAGCCGTCCCGATGACGAAATCAACGGAGGCGGAAAGTGCCGCTGCGTAGCCAAGTTCGCGATAGGGCGGGTAGCGTCCCCAATCCTTGTCGCCGCCATTCATCATGTCGAAGAGGATGGCGGCTGGCACGATCGGAATGCGCAATCCGCTCCGTACCTCATAACCCTGGCCTTGTTCCCGAAGCGCCGCCTGCACGCCCGATGCGGCGTCGAGGCCGAAGGCCGATCCCCCGGAAAGGACCAATGCGTTGATCGTCTCGACGGAATTGTGCGGTTCGAGAAGGTCGGTTTCACGCGTCCCGGGCGCGCCTCCCAGCACCTGCACGCCTGCCACGGCCGGTTGTTCGCAGAGAAGCACCGTCGTGCCGGATTTGAGCTTTCCGTCGGCGGCGTTGCCGACCAGAAGGCCGGCGACGTCGGTTATCAGGTTTCTGGGGCCGGTTCGGAATGCCATTATCTTTTTACGTCCACGAATGCGTTTCCGTCATAGCGGAAAAGCCGATAGGGGTTTTGGGCCAGATCGCCCTTGTCGTCGAAACGGATCGGGCCGATCGCGGTCTGGAATGTCTCGTTCGACAGAATATCGATCACTTTTTTCCCTCCTTCCGCCGCTTCGGATGCCGCGGAGGCGCCAACTTGCAGCGCTGCATAAGCCGGCAGAACATAGCCCTCGGGAGCAATTTCGGCCTTTTTCAGCTGTTCCGCCACCGCCGGATCGACCGGGTTCGTCCAGTCGGGCGGCGCGATCATCAGCGTTCCAGCGGCGAGCGGCACGTCGCCTTCCGGGGCCCGCAAGGCCTCGCCACCGGCGATCTCCAGCTTGAGGTGGATCTTCGCCGCGTCGCGGGCGATGATGGCGATGTCGTCGCGGGCGCCGCCGACGAAGACATGATTGACGCCGGCGCGCCGCAGCCTGAACGCGAGGCCGACCTGGTTGTCCATGCCCGGCCGATACGTATCGACGAAAGCCGGTTTCATTCCCCTTTGCTCGGCACTGGCGCGCAGGATGTCGGCAAGCCCGCGGCCATAGATGGTGCCGTCGTCGACGATGGCGAAAAGGACGCTTCGCCATTGGTCCGTGAGGATGGAGCCGACGGCCGCGCCTTCGTCGTCGATGCGCGGCGCCATGCGAAAGACCGTCCAGCCCGTCTTCTTGCGGTTGTCGGTCAGGCTGTCGGTGCGGACGCCTGGCGTGATTGCGGTTATGCCGGCCTTTTTCAGGATCGGCATGGCCGCGTCGATCGCGTCGTTGCAGAGAAATCCGACAACGACATTGACGCCGCTTCGAACGAATTCATTGGCCGCTGCCGCGCCCCCTTCTGCGGAGCAGCGATCATCCTCGATGTCGAGCGTCACCGTGCCTCCGGGGAAGTTGGCGGCTGCCGTTTCGGCTCCCTGCCGCACCTGTTCGCCGAGAAGGGCGAAACTGCCGCTGAGCGGTGCCGCTACGCCGACCGTTACATCCGCAGCCTTGGCCGGGGCGAGGGGCATCAGGGCGGAAAATGTCAGGAGAGCTATCGCCAGACGCATCAAAAATATCTGCCCACCACGCGGTTCGGACGGTCGCGAGGACCGAAAAATGCTGTAGATGCTGTTACTGCCCGGCGCAACTCACGGGCATGC
>SCRB01000880.1 GCA_004299545.1 Rhizobiaceae bacterium | reverse complement strand
GGACGAAGAACGCCGGCGTGGAGGACACAGCGACGGCTGGCCGGGAGGGGGAGGTGTGTTGGGTTTCGGACCGGGGGCGGGGGCTTCAAAGCAACAGCCGAGAGGCACGGCGGCGGGGAGCCGTCCCATGCGCGCGCGTTTCACGGCGATCGCCAAAGGCAGCCAGCCCGCCGTCGTCAAGATGGCATCCTATGGCGGCGGTGTCCGGCTTGGCGCGATGATGAACTATGTGTCGCGTGCCGGCGAGGTCGAGGTCGAGGATGATCGTGGCGAGCGGATCTGTAGCCGCGAGCGCCTGTCCTCTTTGCGGAGTGAGTGGGAACACTTGTTCCAGAACCGTGAGGAAAGCCGCGACATCGGCGTTTTTTCGATCACAATGGGAAGCGTTCCTGATTACTCCAGCGAAGAACTGCACGCGCTCGTGAGCGCTGCGCTCACGCGCGGGCTGGGCGAGAGGCGCTTTGCCTACGGAATAGCGCGCCATGATGATGCGTCGCTGGCGGTTAGCGGTGTTGTTGTACTCCGCAATGCTGATGGAGAGCGACTCACCGGAGACACCAAAGCCGCCGGCATTGTCCAGGGGAGATATGACGGCCGGTCGGGTACAGATGATCCAACGGCGGTCTTTTCATTCGACGGTTATGGAAACGGCGTCGATTATGGCACAGCACGGCTCAGACGACTGGTAGCCACGTTTGAGGGCGACGTTCATGACGAGCGCGGCATAATGATCGAGAACGATAGTGTCGCAGGCGATCTCGTTCAGAAGGATTGGCGCCACGAGCTGCACAGCCGAAAGAGCCGTGACGTCATGCATCTGATCATGTCGGCGCGTGCAGGCACGGATGTCGACGCATTCAAGGATGCGGCACGCGATTTCCTGGCCGAACAGTTTCCCGGCCATCGCTACGTCTTTGCCTTACACGATCCCGCGGAGGATCCGAAGGAAGAGGCCGAGGGCGGCAAACGTCCGCACGTCCATGTCCATGCGATCATCACGATGAAGTCGGAATTCGGGGAGCGGATCGAGACCCGTCCCCAGGTATTCCGTGCCTGGCGATCCCTGATGGCCGAAAAGGCACGCGAGCACGGCATCCAGATGGAGATGACAGATCGGCGTGAACTCGCGACGGCACCGGCGTTCGGACGCAATCAGGTCCGACCTATTAGCCGATATGGTCGTACAGAGCACATTGGAACGAGTGAGGCCGCTCATGTGCGATATGAGGCCAAGCGCTCGGAGCGCACAACCGTCGCCCGCGCCCGACGTAGTAAAGACTATACCGTAACGGCACAACGTGTCTGGAATGAACTCGTGCGGGCGAGCGATGACCGTGAGGTGTCGAATTTTGCAAAAAATCAGGAAAAGCTAATAGAAACAGCACTGAGCAAAGGTCGCGGCGAGTCCGAAATGTTGACCTCGACAGTAAATTTTGGCTCGAAGTACGGAGCCAATATGGTATGGTTGCAGGCGATCGTTTCGGAGGCCGACAAAATGCGCGAAATGTCCCGCCCTGAATTCGAAGCTTACGAAAAGCGTGTCGAGACGACGCTGTTCAGGTTTGAACGGATGGTCACG